>DUCC01000034.1 GCA_012959995.1 Acidimicrobiia bacterium | reverse complement strand
TGAAACGAAGCGGCGATTTTTGAAATGGCGGTGAAGGCCGCCGGGTCCTTGACGTCAAGGGAAAGATCAAAATTGCTACCCACCGACTCATAGAGGGTATTCAACGTAGGGAGGTGATCGGGGAGGAAGCAGCCAAATGACTCTTGTTTCTCACCTGGAGGAGCTACGCCGTCGCTTATTGGTGGTGGCGGGAGAGGTAGTGCTCGGGGCAATCGTTTGTTGGATTTTTTACCCGCAGATTCTGGATTTTCTTCTTCGCCCGTACTGTCAGGTTCGTCTGACAGCAAGAGCACTAACTCCTACAAACAACATGAGCGCCCCCGAAGGAGCGCTCATGCAGAGTTAAATCTTTAGTTTTGGTCAGGCTTGCTGAATTTTAATCTCAATATCTACGCCAGCAGGCAAGTCCAAACGCTGTAACGAGTCCACGGTTTTTGCCGAGGGATCCAAGATGTCAAGCAAGCGCTTATGAATGCGCATCTCGAAATGTTCTCGAGAGTCTTTGTCCTTGAATGGGCCCTTGATAACCGTGTAACGGTGTTTCTCGGTGGGCAAAGGGATAGGTCCCCGGATATCAGCTTGGGTACGGCGTACCGTTTCTACAATCTTTTTGGTTGACTGATCAATAACCTCGTGATCGTAAGCCTTCAACCGGATCCGAATTTTTTGCCCTACAGCCATTATCGCTACTTAGTGATCTTGGTAACGGCGCCGGCACCAACGGTGCGGCCACCTTCACGAATAGCGAAACGCAAACCCTCATCCATAGCGATGGGAGCAATGAGCTCCACGTGCATGGTGGTGTTGTCGCCCGGCATACACATTTCAGTTCCTTCAGGAAGAACAATGGTGCCGGTTACGTCGGTGGTTCGGAAGTAGAACTGTGGACGGTAGTTAGAGAAGAAAGGCTTGTGACGGCCGCCTTCTTTAGTGGTCAACACGTACACCTCAGCATCAAAATCGGTGTGCGGGGTGATGGATCCTGGCTTAGCCAGAACCTGTCCACGTTGTACATCTTCTTTTTCCACGCCACGAAGCAAGGCGCCGATGTTGTCGCCAGCTTGGCCTTCGTCAAGAATCTTGCGGAACATTTCCACACCAGTACAGGTGGTTTCGGTGGTGTCTTTGAGGCCGATGATTTCAATTTTGTCACCGGTGTTCAAAATACCTTGTTCAATACGACCGGTCACCACGGTGCCGCGGCCGGTAATGGAGAACACATCTTCGATAGGCATCAAGAAAGGCAAGTCAACGTCACGTTCCGGGGTCGGAATGAAAGCATCAACTTCTGCCATCAAAGCCACGATGGCTTCTGCCGCATCGGCATCGCCTTCCAAAGCCTTCAAAGCAGATACCTGACAGATCGGGGTGTCGTCACCGGGGAAGTCGTATTCGTCAAGAAGTTCGCGAACTTCCATCTCTACCAACTCGATGAGCTCATCGTCATCAACCATGTCGCACTTGTTAAGGGCAACCACAATGTGAGGCACACCAACTTGGCGAGCCAGCAACACGTGTTCACGGGTCTGTGGCATGGGGCCGTCAGCTGCGGATACCACCAAGATGGCACCGTCTACCTGAGCGGCACCGGTGATCATGTTCTTGATGTAGTCAGCGTGACCAGGCATATCGACGTGAGCGTAGTGACGCTCGTCGGTTTCGTATTCAACGTGGGACACGTTGATGGTGATGCCGCGCTCGCGTTCTTCGGGAGCCTTGTCAATGTTCTCAAATTCGGTGAACGAAGTTGATTCCGGGTTACGGTCCGCAAGGACCTTGGTGATAGCTGCTGTAAGGGTGGTTTTACCATGGTCGATGTGCCCCATGGTGCCAACATTTACGTGCGGCTTGTTACGTTCAAACTGGGCCTTAGCCATTGCTTTTCCTCAATATTTCTCTGGGTTGCTTCAAAACTTCTAATTTCATTCACCGCGGATGCGGCTCACGATTTCTTCCTGCACCGACCCGGGGGTTTGTTGGTACGAGTCAAATTGCATGGTGTAGGTCGCACGGCCCTGAGTACGGGACCGCAGATCAGTAGCGTAGCCGAACATTTCCGACAATGGCACCCGTGCCGTCACTACTTGGTTGCCGCCTCGGGCTTCCATCTGGCCGACACGGCCGCGGCGAGAGTTCAAATCGCCTACCACGTCGCCCATGTAATTCTCTGGAGTTACTACTTCAACAGCCATAATGGGCTCCAGCAGCACTGGTTTGGCACGAGGAATTACTTCCCGGAACCATGATTGTGCAGCGATCTTGAAAGCCATTTCCGAAGAGTCCACGTCGTGAGACTTTCCGTCTTCCAAAGTTACTTTAAGGCCCAACAGGGGGAACCCAGCCAGGGTGCCGTTGTTCAGCGAGGCGCTGATGCCGTGGTCCACGGAAGGGATGTATTCCTTGGGTATGCGTCCACCGGTGACTTTATTTTCGAACAAGTAGGTCTGTTCTTTGTCTTCGTCTTCTTCGCCGGGTGACCACGGTTCAACGGTGGCGATGATTTCAGCAAACTGCCCTGACCCACCGGTTTGTTTTTTGTGGGTGTAGCGATGGCTCTCTACGGCGCGGGTAATGGTTTCGCGGTAAGCAACCTGAGGACGACCAACGTTGGCGTCTACCCGGAATTCACGCAACATGCGGTCCACCAGGACCTCGAGGTGAAGTTCGCCCATACCGCCAATAATGGTCTGGCCGGTTTCATCGTCGCTTTTTACCGTGAAGGTAGGGTCTTCTTCGGCCAGAGAGAAAAGGGCTTTACCCATTTTGTCTTGGTCGGCTTTTGATCGGGGTTCAACAGCTACGTGGATAACGGGGGCTGGGAACTCGAGTTGTTCCAACACGATGGGGTTGCTGGGGTCGCAGAGGGTGTCTCCGGTGCGGGTGTTTTTTAAGCCAATGCCGGCCACGATGTCGCCAACGCGTACTTCGTCACGGTCTTCACGGTTGTTGGCGTGCATTTCCAAAATGCGGCCGATGCGTTCTTTTGACCCGGTGCGGGCGTTTAACACGAATCCGCCCTTTTCAAGCACCCCGCTGTAGGCCCGGAAGTAAATGAGCTTGCCTACGTGAGGGTCGGTCATGATTTTGAAGGCCAAAGCAGAGAACGGTGCGTCGTCGGTTACTTCACGACTAATTTCGTCACCGCTGCGAGGGTGTACGCCCTCTACTGGGGGAAGGTCTAACGGTGAAGGGAGGTAATCAACCACGGCGTCAAGCAAGGGTTGTACCCCTTTGTTCTTAAAAGCGCTGCCTGTCAAGATCGGCACGCAGTCGCCCGCAAGCGTGCCGGAACGTACAGCGCTCTTGACGTCTTCTATAGTGATTTCTTCTTCACCCACGAATTTTTCTAAAATGTTTTCGTCGAATTCGGCCAGTACGTCAATAAGTTCGGTGCGATATTGTTCGGCGATCTCCACCATGTCTTCAGGAATGTCTACTACGTCCCATGATGCGCCTAAATCTTCACCTTGCCAGATCAAAGCATTCATGGCCACAATGTCGATGATTCCGGCAAATTCGGTTTCGGCACCGATGGGGAGTTGCAGCACCGCAGCGTTGCAGTTCAGGCGTTCACGAATGGTGTCCAGTACGAAGTAGAAGTCTGCACCGGTGCGGTCCATCTTGTTTACAAAACACATACGAGGCACGTTGTAACGGTCAGCTTGACGCCACACCGTTTCGGTTTGTGGTTCTACGCCGGCTACCCCGTCGAATACCGCAACGGCGCCATCGAGTACCCGAAGCGAACGCTCTACTTCAACGGTGAAGTCCACGTGGCCTGGAGTGTCGATGATGTTAATTCGGTGATCGTCCCAGAAACAGCTGGTGGCCGCTGAGGTGATGGTGATACCGCGCTCTTGTTCTTGTTCCATCCAGTCCATGGTGGCTGCGCCGTCATGGACTTCACCAATTTTGTAGTTCACGCCGGTGTAATACAAAATACGTTCGGTGGTGGTGGTTTTTCCCGCGTCAATGTGGGCCATAATGCCGATGTTGCGGGTTTTTTTCAGAGGGTGTCGCTTAGCCATTTGTTTGCTCGTCGTTTGCTTTCTGTGTTTTCGCTTAAAACATCAAGCGGAAACAATGGAATGAATCGTGGTGGGTTTACCAGCGATAGTGGGCGAAAGCTTTGTTGGCTTCAGCCATTTTGTGTACGTCTTCGCGGCGTTTTACCGAGGCGCCAAGACTGTTAGAGGCATCCATAATTTCGTTTGCCAAGCGCTCAGCCATAGTGTGTTCGCGGCGTGCTCGGGCGTAAGTAACTAGCCAACGGACGGCCAAGGTGCTTCCCCGGCGAGGGCGTACTTCGATAGGTACCTGGTAGGTAGCGCCACCAACACGGCGACTTTTTACCTCAAGTTGGGGTTTTATGTTTTCTAATGCATCTTTAAGAGCGGTTACCGGGTCGGAACCAGTTTTTGCTTCGATGGTAGAAAGCGCTTCGTAAACGATGCGTTCTGCGGTGGAGCGTTTGCCGCTCAACAACACTTTGTTTACTAACTGGGTTACCACGGTGGAGCGGTAAACGGGATCAGGGGTGAGTTCACGACGAACTGCGGGACCTTTGCGAGGCATGGTTAGCTCTCCTTCTTTGCGCCGTAACGGCTACGGGCCTGACGGCGTTGGCTTACCCCAGCGGTATCAAGGGTGCCTCGAATAACTTTGTAACGCACACCGGGAAGGTCTTTCACACGACCGCCGCGAACCAACACGATGGAGTGCTCTTGCAGGTTGTGTCCTTCACCAGGGATGTAGGCCGTGACCTCAATACCGGTGGTTAAACGGATACGAGCTACCTTGCGTAGCGCCGAGTTCGGCTTTTTTGGGGTAGTGGTGTAAACACGTGTGCACACCCCGCGACGCTGAGGAGCACCCTTAAGGGCAGGGGTGGTTTCCTTGGCTCGTTTGGATTTACGGCCCTTGCGGACCAGTTGGTTAATGGTGGGCACTGATTTACCTCTATTGAGATTCTTTTGATAGTCGAGTTTCGACGGTTGGCCCAAAGGCCGGCCGCCGAGAAACTCGAAGGAATAACCCGACCAAACTAAAAGGTTGGCCAGCGGATGAGTCTACGGGCAACATTTCTCTACTCACAAGCGCGCGAGGGGAGAAAGTTGAATGTCACAGCACTAAGCAGTCGGATCGGTAGCCGTAGCATCGGCCGCTAAGTCAATAACATCAGCTTCGTAGGCCCCAGCAGTGGGGTCCTCGTCGGCGTCAGCTTGACCAGCCAACCATGCGGCAAGATCTTGTTCTTCGTCTGCTGAACTATAAAAGTCCATGGGTTTATAGTCGGGGGCATGAGGCGCCACGCTGCGGTGTTGCTCCATACCGGTACCGGCCGGAACCAGTTTCCCGATAATAATGTTTTCCTTGAGCCCGATAAGACGGTCGCTCTTAGATTCAATAGCGGCTTCGGTAAGCACCCGAGTGGTTTCTTGGAAAGACGCAGCCGACAACCATGATTCGGTGGCCAAAGAAGCTTTGGTGATACCCATGAGTTCTGGGCGACCCTCTGCGGGGCGCTTGCCTTCGTCAACCAAATTGCGGTTTGTTTCGGCGAATTGTCGTTGATCAACTTGTTCGCCGGGCAGGAATTCTGATTCACCGGGGTCGTTAATCTTGACTCGGCGGGTCATTTGACGCACGATCAACTCAATGTGCTTATCGTGGATCGACACACCTTGGTCTCGGTACACTTTCTGCACTTCTTCCACCAGGTACTGCTGGGTTTCGCGCACGCCCTTGATTTCAAGGAGTTCTTTGGGGTCACGGGGACCTTCCACAATGGGGTCGCCGGCTTTAACTTCTTGCCCGTCGACTACTTCGAGGCGAGGCATGCCGGGGATCAAGTAAGTTTCTTCTTCCCCGTCGTCGGCCACCACGGTTATTTCACGACCGCGTCCTTCATCTTCGCCAATACGGATTACCCCAGAGATGCGAGCCAAGGTGGCTTTGCCTTTGGGGGTTCGTGCTTCGAAGAGTTCAACTACTCGAGGAAGACCGCCGGCCAAGTCCTTACCCGCTACACCACCGGTGTGGAAGGTACGCATGGTGAGCTGGGTGCCCGGTTCACCAATGGACTGTGCGGCGATAACGCCTACCGCTTCGCCTACTTCAATAGGTTTACTGGTAGCGAGCGACATGCCGTAGCAAGCGGCAGAAACACCGATTGCTGAGTCATCGGTGAGCGGTGAAAGTACCCGCACCCGGTTCACCATGGTGTCGTCACGCAAGATGTTCATTTCGTCTTCGCCCACGATCATTCCGGCTTCGTACACCGTGCCGTCGGCCAGGGTTACGTCGTCGGCCAAGGTGCGGCTCAACAAACGAGTGTCGAGATAAGTGCGTTTGTCTGCTTGGTCTGGTTCAACGTCGTCGATCCAGATACCAAACACTGCACCGCCCCCTTCGAAGGGGTTGTATTCGTTGATGATGAGTTCTTGCGAAACATCTACCAAGCGGCGGGTCAGGTAACCCGAGTCGGCGGTACGCAAAGCGGTATCGACCAGGCCCTTACGAGCACCAGGAGTAGCAATGAAGTACTCCAACATGGTCAAACCTTCCTTGAAGTTTGACTTGATGGGGCGAGGAATAAGGTCGCCACGAGGGTTGGCCACCAGGCCACGCATCCCGGCGATCTGACGCACCTGCATCATGTTGCCGCGAGCACCGGAGTCCACCATCACGTCGATGGGGTTGAACTCGTCGGCTTGCAAAGCCACAATCATTTTTTCGGTTACTTCTTGGGTGGCGGCGTTCCAAATTTCTACTTCTTTTTGGCGACGTTCACCGTCTGTAATAATGCCCTTACGGAACTGGCCTTCTACCTTGGCGGCATCTTTTTCGTGGCGGTCCAAAATAGCTTGCTTTTCCGGTGGGGTTTTTACATCGTCAATAGACACCGTCAAACCGGAGCGGGTGGCGTATTTGAAACACAGGTCTTTCAAGCCATCAAGGCTTTCCGCTACTTCTTTTTTGGTGAAGTGACGAGCTAAATCGTCAACCAGATCGGTCATGGCTTTTTTATCAACCCGATGGTTGACGTAGGTGAACCCTACGGGAAGTACTTCGTTGAAAAGTACCCGGCCTGGGGTGGTGGTGTGCCAAGTGGCGGCACTGCCGTTGGCCTCGGTGGCCTTCAACCCTGGGTAGTCTTCAGATCGATACTGAATGGTTGAATGCAGTTCAAGGCCGCCTTCGTCCATGGCGTGTTCTAATTCGTGTACGTGGCGGAATACTCGTCCTTCTCCTACCGAACTTTCGGTCTCCATGGTCAAGTAGTACCCACCGATGATCATGTCTTGGGTGGGGGTTACCAGGGGGCGGCCGTGAGCGGGGCTCAACACGTTGTTGGCCGACAGCATCAACACTCGTGCTTCTGCTTGTGCTTCTGCAGAAAGCGGAAGGTGCACGGCCATTTGGTCGCCGTCGAAGTCGGCATTGAAAGCGGTACAGACCAATGGGTGGATCTGAATAGCTTTGCCTTCTACCAAGACGGGTTCGAATGCTTGAATACCAAGACGGTGCAAGGTTGGGGCACGGTTCAAGAGCACGGGGTGTTCTTCAATTACTGACCCAAGAACGGTCCAAACCTGGGGCTTGCGGCGTTCTACCATGCGTTTGGCTGATTTGATATTGGGAGCCAATTCATCGTCTACCAGTTTTTTCATGACGAAAGGCTTGAAAAGTTCCAAGGCCATGATTTTGGGGAGGCCGCATTGGTGGAATTTCAGGGTGGGGCCGGCCACGATGACCGAACGCCCGGAGTAGTCGACGCGCTTTCCAAGCAAGTTTTGGCGGAAACGGCCTTGCTTACCTTTGAGCATGTCGGAGAGTGACTTCAACGGACGGTTGCCGGGGCCAGTAACTGGGCGGCCACGTCGACCGTTATCGAACAAGGCGTCTACTGCTTCTTGCAGCATGCGCTTTTCGTTGTTAATGATGATGCCTGGGGCACCGAGGTCAAGTAGTCGCTTCAACCGGTTGTTGCGGTTGATTACTCGACGGTAAAGGTCGTTGAGGTCGGAGGTAGCAAACCGGCCACCATCGAGCTGCACCATGGGGCGCAGTTCTGGCGGGATCACCGGTACGGCATCAAGGATCATGGCCCGTGGTTCGTTAACCCGGCGGCCGTGCTTGTCGCGGCGGTTCAGCGCAGCAACAATCTTGAGGCGTTTAATAGCTTTTTGTTTACGTTGTGCCGACAAAGGCTTTTGACCTTCTGGCGGGTCAATCATGACCCGCAATTTGACTTCTTCTTCGTCAAAGTCGATGCGGCCAATGAGTTGCGCTAAAGCGTCGGCACCCATGCCACCTTCGAAGTAGTCGCCCCAGCGGTCAACGAGTTCACGCCAGAGGGGTTCGTCTTCAATGATTTGGCGAGAGAACAAGCCGGTGAACTCGTCCCAGGCACGGTTGAGTACGTCGATTTCTTCTTCGTACTGGTCGCGTACAAACGAAAGGTCTTTTTCGGCGGACTTTTGACGGGCTCGCAAATCGGCGTCTTTGGCGCCTTCGCTTTCCATCTCCGCGAGCTCGGCTTCTAAAGACTCTTGACGGCGGTTCAGTTCGGCGTCGCGCTCTTCTTCGATAGCGAGGCGTTCTTCAACCAACTCGGCTTCCAAGGTGGTTAAATCGTCGTGGCGTTTGTCTTCATCTACCCACACCACCATGTTGGCGGCGAAGTAAATGACTTTTTCAAGCTGTTTGGCTTTGAGTTCTTCGCGAGGCTCGGTGCCCATAAGCAGGTAAGCCAACCATGAACGGGTGCCGCGGAGGTACCAAATGTGTACTGCGGGGGCCGCTAACTCAATGTGGCCCATGCGTTCACGGCGCACCTTTGAGCGGGTTACTTCAACACCGCAGCGTTCACAAATAATGCCCTTAAAGCGCACTCGTTTGTACTTGCCGCAGTAGCACTCCCAGTCTTTGGTGGGACCAAAGATTTTTTCGCAGAAAAGGCCGTCCTTTTCTGGTTTCAGGGTGCGGTAATTGATGGTTTCAGGTTTTTTAACCTCACCGTTTGACCACATGCGAATACCATCCGCGGTAGCCAATCCAATGCGAATTTGATCAAAGTCGTTGACGTCGAGCACTTTTTTTTCCTACGTCTCTATCGGAGAACGCCGGCGCTGCGGCGTTCATCTTCTTCGTCGGAGCCCCGTTCAGGGCGGGACAGGTCAATGCCGAGGTCTTCGGTAGCGCGGTAGACATCATCGTCTAGTTCACGCATTTCGACCTCATGGCCGGCCTCATCAAGTACCTCAACATCGAGGCAGAGTGATTGCATTTCTTTAATAAGAACTTTGAAGCTCTCGGGGATGCCTGGTGTCGGGATGTTTTCTCCCTTAACGATGGCTTCGTACACCCGTACTCGACCCAACACGTCGTCTGACTTGATGGTGAGGAGTTCTTGCAGGCAGTAAGCGGCACCGTAAGCTTCCAGCGCCCATACTTCCATTTCGCCGAAGCGCTGCCCACCGAATTGGGCTTTACCACCCAAAGGTTGCTGGGTAATCATGGAGTAAGGGCCGGTTGACCGGGCGTGGACCTTGTCATCAATAAGGTGAGCCAGTTTGAGGATGTAGACGTAGCCCAGCATGATCTGGTTGTCGTAAACTTCACCGGTTCGCCCGTTGTACAAGGTGGTTTTCCCGTCCAAACCAATCAGGCGTTCGCCTGAGGCTGCTTCGGGGTTGATGTTGCCCAATATTTTTTGAATGGTCGGGTGTTTGCCTGAACGGTCTTCTTCGTCCCAGTGAGCGCCGTCAAATACCGGTGTAGCGACGTGCACAGCCGGGGTGGTTGATATCCGTGTTTTGCGTTCGGTGCCACGAACTGGTTCTTGGCCAGTGGTTTCACCGTCTAGTTCCCAACCCCAACGGGCGCAGTAACCCAAGTGGGCTTCCAGCACCTGGCCGACGTTCATACGGGAAGGCACGCCCAACGGGTTCAAAATAATGTCTACCGGGGTGCCGTCCGAGGTGTAGGGCATGTCTTCGATAGGCAAGATTTTGGAGATAACACCCTTGTTGCCGTGGCGGCCGGCCAGTTTGTCGCCGACGCTGATTTTGCGTTTTTGCGCCACGTAGACCCGTACCAGTTGGTTAACCCCGGGCGGAAGTTCGTCGCCGTTTTCGCTATTGAAAACTTTGACGTCGATAACTTTGCCGGTTTCGCCGTGCGGCACCTTCATTGAGGTGTCGCGTACTTCGCGGGCTTTCTCGCCGAAGATGGCCCGCAGAAGGCGTTCTTCGGGGGTGAGTTCGGTTTCGCCCTTGGGGGTTACTTTTCCGACTAGTACATCGCCGGGGCCGACGTCGGCGCCGATGCGCACGATGCCCAGTTCGTCAAGATCGGCCATAATCTCGTCGGAAAGGTTGGGGATGTCTCGAGTGATTTCTTCGGGGCCCAACTTGGTGTCTCGGGCATCTACTTCGTGTTCGTGAATGTGGATCGAGGTGAGTACATCGTCTTTGACTAGACGCTCCGACAAGATGATGGCATCTTCGAAGTTGTAGCCCTCCCAGCACATGAACGCCACGAGCAAGTTTTTGCCCAAAGCCAGCTCGCCACCATCGGTGGAAGGGCCGTCAGCCAGAAGTTGACCAGCTTTTACTTTGTCGCCAGGAGCGACTTGTACTTTCTGGTTGATGCAAGTGTTTTGGTTGGAGCGTTCGAATTTGAACAGGTCGTGCGTGACTTTGCCGGCTTTGCGGTAGTCAACGGTGATGCTGACCCCGTCAACGGCGAGCACGGTGCCTGCTTCGTCAGCTAACACCATGTCGGCGGCGTCGTGAGCGGCTCGCGCTTCGATGCCGGTGCCGATGTAAGGCGCTTCGGCTTTCATCAACGGAACAGCTTGGCGCTGCATGTTGGCGCCCATGAGGGCACGGTTGGCGTCGTCGTGTTCCAAGAAGGGAATCAGTGCCGTGGCGACCGAAACGATCTGCTTGGGCGAAATATCCATCAACTGCACTTCAGAAGGCGGTACGTAGGAAATCTCGGTGGTGGCGGCGAAGAAAACGTCGCGTTCTAGCTGCAACCGGAGGTCTTGCAAAGATGCGGCCTGCGGTGATTGGCGTACCAGGACTCGGTCGTTTTCGAACCGGCCGTTGGCGTCCAACGGGGCGTTGGCCTGAGCTACTACGTATTCTTCTTCTTCGTCGGCCGCGAAGTATTTGATTTCATCGGTAACCTGGCCGTCTTTGACGATGCGGTAAGGGGATTCGATGAAGCCGAAGGCGTTTACCCGGCCGTAAGAGGCCAACCCGCCGATGAGTCCAATATTTGGGCCTTCAGGGGTTTCGATAGGGCACATGCGGCCGTAGTGCGAAAAGTGCACGTCGCGGACTTCGAAGCCGGCACGTTCACGAGACAAGCCACCAGGGCCCAACGCCGACAAACGACGGCGGTGGT
Source organism: Acidimicrobiia bacterium (assembly GCA_012959995.1). Classification (NCBI taxonomy): domain Bacteria; kingdom Bacillati; phylum Actinomycetota; class Acidimicrobiia; species Acidimicrobiia bacterium. The sequence goes on along the minus strand of DUCC01000034.1, from coordinate 186,551 downwards.
TAAGGCCAGAAAGTGGGTTGACCTGATCCATGAACTGTGAGAGTTGGCTGGCCCCAAAGAACTCTTTGATGGCTGCTACTACCGGTCGGATGTTGATCAACGTGGTGGGGGTAATGGATTCCACATCTTGGGTGGTCATGCGCTCGCGCACTACCCGTTCCATGCGGGACAAACCAATACGTACCTGGTTTTGGATCAACTCGCCTACCGAACGAATGCGTCGGTTAGCGAAGTGGTCTTGATCGTCGAGGCGGTAGCCCGGCTCGCCTTTAGCCAGATGCAACAAGTAGATGCAGGTGGCCAAAACTTCTGATTGGGTGAGCACGGTTTGGTCGGGATCTGGTTTTTCCAACTCAATGTTGAAAAGTTTCTCGATGCTTTCAATTTCTGGGCCTAAGCGGCGGTTCAACTTGTAGCGACCGACACGAGAAAGGTCGTAGCGGCGAGATTCGAAGAAAGCGTTGTTCAGGTAAGAACGTGCCGCTTCTACCGAAGGAGGTTCGCCGGGGCGTACTCGCTTGTAGATTTCCAGCAAGGCTTCTTCTTGGGTGACGTGGAGTTCTTTGTCTTTTTCCCATTGGCCTTCGAGGAAATCGAAGTGCCGTACCATGCGGTCTAAGAAGCCGGGGTAGTTTTCTTCGTCGTAGCCAATTGCTCGCAGCAAGGTGAACATAGAGAGGCGGCGTTTACGAGCCACCCGGGTGCCGGCGGTAACGTCTTTGCCGGGTTTTTGCTCAACGTCAAATTCGATCCATTCACCACGGTAGGGGTGGATGGTGCCGGTGACCATTTGGTGTTTTGACAGGTTACGCAAGCGGTACCGCTCGCCGGGTTGGAAGATGACTCCCGGGGACCGCACCAACTGAGACACCACGACACGTTCGGTGCCGTTGATGATGAAGGTGCCTTTTTCGGTCATGACGGGGAAATCGCCCATGAAGACGGTTTGTTCTTTGATTTCGCCGGTGGCGGCGTTCATGAATCGAGCCCGTACGAAAATAGAAGCTGCGTAGGTCATGTCGCGTTCGCGGCACTCTTCTACGGTGTACTTCGGAGGAGGACAGAGGTCCTCGTCTTTGGGGTCAAACTCAAACTCCAGTGAAAGAGTTTCGCTGAAATCGGTAATGGGGCTGAGATCACGGAACGTATCGGCAATACCCTGATCTAAGAACCATTTAAATGATTCCCGTTGAATAGCGATCAGGTCGGGCAACTCGAGGGTTTCCTCGAGGTTTCCGAATGAGTAACGTTCCCGGACGAGGGGGCGAACAGACACCTAAAGACTCCTGGCCAGGGCAGAGGGATGAGGGACAACTGTGGTACTCAAGTAAAACAAGGCCATTTTGGCTTTGGGCACAAGGGTAGTCACAGCAAAGAGTGATCCTAGTCTGATCGCGCAGGGCTCCGCAACCCCTAGAGGAGATGCTTTAGAACATTTCCGGGGATCCCTTACGCGCAGAGTACGCGCAAAACCGTAGGCAGGTCAAGAACCCTCGCCAATATTTGCCAAATACGCTTTCGTTGCTTCAATAATATTTAAGCAAAAAGCGTCGAGACGCGTAAGGGCCCCGGCCCCCACAACGGGGAACCGGGGCTCTTACCGACCGCCCGAAGGCGGTTGGTGTTACTTCAGTTCTACAGAAGCGCCAGCAGCCTCAAGGGACTCTTTGGCTTTTTCTGCGTCTTCTTTAGAAGCGCCTTCCAACACGTTGTTGGGGGCACCGTCTACTAATTCTTTGGCGTCTTTCAAGCCAAGGTTGGTCAATGCCCGAACCTCTTTGATGACCTGAATTTTTTTGTCGCCTGAGCCTGTCAACACAACGTCGAAAGAGTCTTGCTCTTCAGCATCGCCGGCATCATCGCCGCCGCCCGCAGGAGCTGCTGCTACAGCAGCTGCTGGTGCAGCAGCGGTTACGCCGAACTTCTCTTCAAAGTCGCTCAACAGTTCGCTTAATTCAAGAACGGTCATCTCAGCGATGGCGTCCAGTACTTCTTCTTTCGTGGCCATAATTAGCCCTCCTCGGTTTCTTCGGCCGCAGCCTCTTCGGTTTGATCCGTTTCAGGCGCGGCCTCTTCGGCTGCTACCTCGTCAACAGAAGCCTCGGTGGCTTCTGCTTCGGTCGCTTCGGCTGGTTCCGCATCTGCGGTTGCCTCGGCATCTTCCACAGGAGCCTCGATGGCTTCTGCTTCGGAAGTGTTTCCCCCGCCTTGTTCGATAAGCGCCTTGAGGGCGTAAGCAAGGTTTTGGGGAAGAGCGTTGAGTAGGCCAGCGAATTGCTGCATAGGGGCAGCCATGGCGCCTGCCAATTGGGCCAGCAATACTTCGCGGGTAGGCAATTTAGCCAGGGCAGCGATTTGTTCGGTGCTCAGCAGTTCGCCATCTAATAAGCCGCCTTTGATAACCATGGCGTCATGGTTTGTGGCAAACTCTTTTAAGGCTTTAGCTAAAGCGGCGGCGTCGCCGTTGCTTCCGTCGGCTTTTTCGGTGACGAAAGCAAGAGCGGTTGGGCCTACCAACAGGTCTTCAATTTCTAGGTCAAGTTCTTTGGCCGCTAAACGGACCAAAGTGTTTTTGTAAATCTTGTATTCGCCACCAACTTCACGCAGTACTTTGCGCAGTTCAGCCATGGCGGGCACGTTAAGACCGCGATAATCGGTCAGTATGACTGCTTCGGTAGCGGAAATCTTGTTACGGACTTCTTCAACGATGGCTACTTTTTTGGTGCGGACATCACTCATGCTCACTCACCTCCTCAGATTTCTTCTTCTCGGTTGCGGCTTTATAGCCTTGGTTGCTCACCGAGGACCAGCGGCTGGCGAAAAGCCAGTTGGGGCCTGAGGCTCTCCTGCTCGGGCAAAAACACCGAGGTGCTTTTGTTCTGTCTCGCGACAACCCTGAGGTCTGCGGTGAGTTATTCGATTGTCTTGGGCAGGCTAGCGGGGTCTTTGCCGACCGCCACCTTATGCCCGGTTTGTTATTCGCTGACTCGTGATGGGTCGACGCTGACGCCGGGGCCTATGGTGGAGGAAAGCGAAACTTTGCGTAGGTAACGGCCTTTAGCGGACGATGGTTTTAACCGTTCCAGTTCTTCGATGACCGCAGCGAGGTTGGCTACCAGGGCCGGGGTTTCAAAGGATGCTTTACCTACTGGTACTTGCACGTTGGCGTGACGGTCGGTGCGGAACTCCACTTTGCCGCCTTTGAAGTCTTTCACTGCTTTGGCGGGGTCGGCGGTAACGGTGCCTGATTTGGGGTTGGGCATGAGGCCACGGGGGCCAAGGGCACGGCCGAGACGCCCAACGGTGGGCATCATGTCGGGGGTGGCGATGGCTACGTCGAAGTCCAGCATGCCGCCTTCTACTTCGGCGGCCAGGTCGTCGCCACCTACGTAATCGGCGCCTGCTTCTTGTGCGGCGGTGGCTGCTTCGCCTTGAGCGAATACTGCGACCTTTACGTCTTTGCCGGTACCCGAAGGCAAGGTGACGGTACCCCGTACCATTTCTTCGGCTTTGCGGGGGTCCACACCGAGGCGCACTACCAGGTCGATGCTTTCATCAAACTTTGCTGCGGCGAGGGTACGAACCAGCTCTAGGGCTTCGGTACCTGCATATTGTTGATGCGGGTCAACACGGGCCGCTGCATCGTCATAACGTTTTCCATATTTACTCATTGCGCCAATTCCTCCTGGCTTCCTCAGTGTTCCGTTGCCTTCGATGGGGCGAGGTGATCCCCACACGTAAACCGCATGTTTGCGGCGGAGTTTTAGATTTGGTTAAGCGACGGCGATGCCCATGGAGCGTGCGGTGCCGGCAACTTGCTGACGGGCGCCTTCAAGGTCGATGGCGTTGAGGTCAGGCATTTTGGTTTGAGCGATTTCTTCAACTTGAGCCCAAGTGATGGTGCCTGCTTCTTCTCGGCCTGGGTTTTGTGATGCTTTTTCAAGGCCTGCTGCTTGACGCACCAAAAACGAGGTGGGTGGGGTTTTGGTGACGAAGGTGAAGGAGCGGTCTTCGTAGATGCTGATTTCTACGGGAATGATTTGTCCGCGCTTGTCTTCGGTTTTGGCGTTGTAGTCCTTGCAGAAGTCCATGATGGCCACACCATGGGGACCCAAGGCGGTACCAACGGGCGGAGCCGGAGTGGCTTGCCCTGCAGGGATCTGGATTTTTACAATTGCCATTACTTTTTTCTTGGCCATGATTTAAAACTCGTCTTTCGGGACTGAGGGTAAAACCGCTCAGTAATTGTGAACGGTCAAGTATGGAGGCAGGTGAGCGGTTTGCCACCTGCTTTCGGTGATCAGAGTTGCGCTACCTGAGAGAACCCAAGTTCAACCGGGGTTTCACGGCCGAAGATATCGACCACCACTTTGACTTTAAGTTGCTCTTCGTTGATTTCGATAACTTCGCCAGAGAAGTCGGCAAACGGGCCGCCCTTGACGCGAACAGTTTCTCCAATACCGAAGCCCAGTTTGGCTCGAACCTTTTTTGGAGCATCGGATGAGACGTCGTCGCTCCAGAGAAAGGCTTCTACTTCTTTTCGCTTCAGCGAAGAGGGCTTTCCGGCGGCGCCCACGAAGTTGACGATTCCTGGGGTTTCTCGAATGGCATTCCAGCTTTGGTCGTTCAACCAGCAGCGAACCAGCAGATAGCCGGGGAACATTTTTTTAGAAACGGTTACTTTTTTTCCGTTGCGAAACTCGACCACGTCTTCCATAGGGATAACGATGTCCAAGATGGATTCTTCGAGGTTCATGGAAGCGATACGTGCTTCAAGGTTTTTGCGTACTTTGTTTTCGTAGCCGGACTGGGTGTGGATCACGTACCAACGCCCCGACAGGTCGTAAGGGCTTTGCGCCTTGGGAGCGGTTTCTTCGCCTTCGGGTTTGTCGTAGACCAAGCCGTCCACGATTTCTTCTGGGGCTGGTTCTTCCACCACTGCTTCTTCGGTGACCGTGCCGGTGGGCAGCAACTCGGCTGCTTCTTCGGGGGCCAGGTCGGCGGGGTCGATTTCTACCGGAGCAGGTTCAACGGTGCCGGTGGGCAACAGTTCTGCTGCGTCGACGACCGGGTCAGCCGCGGCTTCTTCGAGGGTGGTTTCGATTTCTTGTGGTGTGTTCATCAGACGTCAAACAATTCGAGTATGGAGTTGGAAAAGAACCAGTCGAGACCGGCAATAAGGGCAGTCATAACCACAATGGTGATAATGACCACCACAGCGTAGTTGGTGGTTTCGGACCGTGAAGGCCAAGCTACTTTACGTAGTTCGGCACGAATTTCACGAACGAATTGGCGAAATCCTGTTCGTTCTTCGGTGGAGCGTTGCTGCGGTTGGCGGCGTTCGCGTACTGGTTCGCCTTCCGCGTCTACTTCACCTTGGCGCTGGAGCATGCGTTTTTGCTCACGGTTCATTGACATGGGTTAATAAGCCTCGGGTTGATATTTGCGGTCAGGTTAAGGATAAGGGCGATTTGCGCGTCGCGCACTTGCAGGGCAGGAGGGACTCGAACCCCCAACCGTCGGTTTTGGAGACCGATGCTCTACCAATTGAGCCACTGCCCTGTGTCCGTTCCTCCGACTCAGTGTCGGAGTCGAAGGGCAGGTCTGCTGCGCAGGTTACCAGCCCTTCACGATGCTCCCGGTGGGAGATCGCTGATTTATTTGATCAGCGGGTCTCTTTATGGGGAACGTGGCTGCGACACCAACGGCAGAATTTCTTTATCTCGATGCGTTCACGGCTGTTAACTTTGGATTTTGTGGTTATGTAGTTCCGGCGTTTGCACTCTTGACATTCCAGAGTGACCTGAACTCGTTTATCTGATGCCATGGGGGCCTCTTTGTGTTTAGTTTTTTTTAGTAGCGACGGACAGATTTGAACTGTCGACCTCCCGATTATGAGTCGGGCGCTCTCACCAGCTGAGCTACGTCGCCAGCGAGCTCCCTGACAGAATCGAACTGTCGACCTTCTCCTTACCATGGAGACGCTCTGCCGTCTGAGCTAAGGGAGCTAGACCATATTTGATCGCTTCAAAGGATGCCACGGTAAGTGGGCGTTCGCCAACCCCTTAAAGGGTGATCTCTGAGGTATTTTGTGGCTAACCTTTTGGCTTATGGACTCATTGGTGACAACCCGGTTGGCTTCTTTGGCCGATGCTGAGGCGATTCGCGCTATTTATAACCATGAGGTTGCGACCTCTACGGCCTCTTTTGATTTGGTGGAACGTACTGCTGAACAGCAGGTTGCTTGGCTTCAGGAGCGGTCGGGGGCTTTTAGTGTGTTGGTCGCCGAGAGAAATAATTGCCTGGTGGGGTTTGCTTCGTTGTCGCCTTATAAGGAGCGAGCTGCTTATCGATCCACGATAGAGAACTCGGTTTATGTGGCAAATGACCAGCGGTGCCGTGGGGTGGCTTTTCGTCTTTTGTGTGAACTTTTAGCGGTGGCCCAGCAAAGTGGCTTTCATGTGGTCATGGCGCGCATCGGTGGCGGCAATGCAGCCAGCATTGCTTTGCATGAGAAATGCGGGTTTGTTTCGGTGGGGGTAGAGCGTGAGGTGGGGCGCAAATTTGGGCGTTGGCACGATGTGGTGGTGATGCAAAATTTGTTGCCGGCGCAAAGCAATCCACCAACTGGGCCAGAAAATAGTTGACGGGCCCGCCGGAGCGGACCCGTCTAACTTTGCTGGTGGGCCGAGAAGGATTTGAACCTTCGTAGGCTAACGCCGACGGGTTTACAGCCCGTTCCCTTTGGCCACTCGGGCACCGACCCATTGCAGAGGCGAAGGATAGCGGGGGCATGGCAGCCGACCACCGCTAAAGTGCAGTTATGCCTTCTTTTGATGTTGTATCCGAAATTGATATGCAAGAGGTCCGTAACGCGGTGGACCAAGCCGACCGGGAAATCCGGAATCGTTTTGACTTTAAGGGCACCGATTCGGTGGTCGAGTTGGGGGACGGTTTTATCAAACTGGAGTCCGCTTCGGAAGACCGTTTGGTCGCTTTGGTAGTGGTCTTAGAAGAAAAACTGGTGAAGCGTAAGGTTTCGTTGAAGTCTTTGGATTGGGGCCAGGTGGAAGAGGCCAGCGGTATGCGAGCTCGCCAGACCGCTACTTTGCAAGCGGGTATCAGCAGTGATCACGCCCGTACCATTAATAAAGCGATTAAAGATTTTGGGGTTAAGGGTATTCAGTCGCAGACGCAGGGCGACCAGGTTCGGGTGACTGGCAAAAAGCGTGACACTTTGCAAGAGGTCATTGCCGGGTTAAAAGAATCCTCCATTGATTTGCCTTTGCAGTTCATCAATTTTCGAGATTAACGCTGCTTGCCTTGACGGCAGTTTAAGAAATTGGGCCGCCGGTGATAATTTCGCCGCTCCAAGATTGGTTGCGTAAACGCTTTACCCGGTCTTCGGTCGAGGGGTGGGTTGAGAAGAACTTTCGCCCTCCTCCGCCTCGGGCTTGCATTTTGAGCGGGTCAATGATGTATGCGCTGGCTTGGTTGGGGTCGATTCCGGAGGGCACTCGTTGGGCGGCGTACTCTAATTTTTCTAAAGCTTGGGCCAGAGGCTCGCCGTCGCCGAGAAGGCGGGCCGCTGAGGCGTCGGCTTGATATTCGCGGCTGCGGCTGATGGCGGCTTGGATTACTGCGGCGGCGATGGGGGCCAGGATCATCATGGCGATCGCTCCGAAGGGGTTACGGTCTCGGCCGCGGCCACCGGAGAACATGGCGCCCCACATGACCATGCGGGCGCCGAAGGTGATGGCCATACCGACCGTGGCGGCGATGGAACCAATGAGGATGTCGCGGTTGCGAATGTGGCTGAGTTCATGGGCCAAGATGCCCCGCATTTCGTACCAACTCATATGGTCGAGCAGGCCTTGGGTGACCGCTACTGCGGCGTGGTTGGGGTTGCGGCCGGTGGCGAAAGCGTTGGGTTGCGGGTTGGGGGTGATGTAAAGCTTGGGCATGGGCAGGTTGGCCGCCATGGTGAGTTCATTCATGACCTGGTAGTACTCGGGGTGTTCGGCTTCGGTGGCCGGTACGGCGCGAGCAGATTTGATGGCCACTTTGTCGCTAAACCAGTAGGATCCGCCCACCATGACCACGCCCATGATGAGGCCGATGGTCATGCCGCTCGAGCCGCCGAAGGCTGCACCGGCCACAATAAATAGCCCGCCCAAAAGGGCCAGCAGGGTAAAGGTTTTAAAGGTGTTGATCATGACGGTTCTCCTCGTTTGCTGCTCTCATCGTACGGCCTAGCCACCGCTTCCGGCCGTCAAGGTGTTTACCCCGGGTCTGACCCCAGGTAAACACCTTTGGTGGTTATTGGTAGTAGCCGGAGTGGACGTAAACGGTGGGTACGCCTTCGGAGCGGTACATGACGAGGTTTTTGGCTTCGTCGTCGATAGCTAATATTGGTTGGTAGCCGTCGGCCCGCAGGCCGGCCAATACGCGGCGTTTGACTTCAAAAGAAGCCCCGTGGTCGCCGTCGGTGCGCATGGCCAGCAGGTCCCAGCACACCCCGTGGCGTTCCATCCAATTTATGGTCAGGTCGGCCAAGCGGCCGGGCCGGGCGGTTACCAAAACCACTGGGTGCTTAGCGGCCAGTTGCGCCACCAAACGCACCCCTTCCATAATTGGCGGGTCATCAGCTGATGCTTCGAAAAAACTCAGCCAATCCTTTTTTGGGCCATCCAAATGGTACTGACGGCCCGAGGCATCGGAGAGCACGCCATCTACATCAACCAACACCACCTCACCGGGCGGTAATGGTTTTTGGTTTTCTACCCGATGCCCAGCAGGCATTAGTCCTCTTGCGGGTCGGCGGCCACTCGGTCGCGGATTTCCGCTACTACCCCGGCATCAGCCAAGGTGGTGGTGTCACCTAGGTCGCGGCCTTCGGCGACGTCTCGCAGCAAGCGGCGCATGATCTTGCCGCTGCGGGTTTTAGGCAGGTCTGGTACCAAAAATACGGCTTTGGGGCGGGCCATGGGACCCAGCTTGGTGGCCACGTGGCGGCGCACTTCTTCGGCTAAGGCTTCGGAGGCTTCATGGGTGCCGCGCAGAATCACGTAGCCGATGATGGCTTGGCCGGTGACCTCGTCGTTGGCTCCCACTACGGCGGCTTCGGCAACTGCCGGATGATCCACTAGAGCGGACTCCACTTCGGCGGTGGCGATGCGGTGACCGGACACGTTCATGACATCGTCCACGCGCCCCAAAAGCCACAGGTAACCGTCGGCATCGATTTTGGCTCCGTCGCCGGCAAAGTAGCGGCCCTCATAGGTCGACCAATAGGTCTCCAGGTAGCGCTCGGGGTCGCCCCAAATGCCCCGCAGCATGGCCGGCCAGGGGTGGGTGATGGTCAGGTAGCCGCCGCCTTCAGAAATGGGTTGGCCGGCGTCGTCTACGACTTCGGCGAAGACACCAGGGATGGTGTGGCAGGCTGACCCTGGTTTGGTGGTGGTTACCCCAGGCAGGGGGCTGATCATGTGCCCGCCGGTTTCGGTTTGCCACCAGGTGTCCACGATGGGGCAGGTGCTGCCGCCAATATTTTCGTGATACCACATCCATGCTTCGGGGTTGATGGGTTCACCGACCGTGCCCAATACCCGCAGGCTGCTGAGGTCGTGGGCTTCGGGGTCTTGGCTCCCCCATTTCATGAAGGTACGTATGGCCGTGGGGGCGGTGTAAAGCTGGGTTACCCCGTAGCGTTCGATGATGTCCCACAGGCGGTCCTTGGGCCAGGTTGAGCGGTCGTCACTCCGAAACTCGGGCCGTGGGGTGTCGGGGGTGCCTTCGTACATGACCGAGGTGCAGCCGTTGGTGAGTGGCCCGTACACGATGTAACTATGGCCGGTTACCCAGCCGATGTCGGCGGCGCACCAATACACGTCGTCGTCTCGGTTGAGGTCGAACACCGTTTTGTGGGTGTAGGCCACTTGGGTGAGGTACCCGCCGGTGGTGTGCATGATGCCTTTGGGTTTGGCGGTAGTGCCCGAGGTGTAAAGCAGGTACAGCAGTTGTTCGCTGTCCATGGGTTCGGCTGGGCAGTCGGCGGAGGCTTCGGCCATAAGTTCATGCCACCACAGGTCGCGGTTTTCTTTCATGGTGACTTCGGTGTCGCACCGGTTGACCACCACTACGTGTTCCACACAGGAGGCTCCAGAGTCTAGAGCAGCGTCGACGTTTACTTTGAGGGCCGAAGGCTCTCCCCGGCGGTAACCAGCGTCGGCGGTGATGACCATGCGGGCTTGGGCGTCTTCGCAGCGGTCCACTATGGAGTCCGGCGAGAACCCGCCGAAGATCACGCTGTGCGCTACCCCGATGCGGGTACAGGCCAACATGGCTACCGGCAGTTCGGGGATCATTGGCATGTAGATAGCTACTCGGTCGCCTTTTTTGAGGCCTAAGCCTTTGAGTACGTTGGCGAAGCGGCTGACCTCATCGAGCAACTGGGTGTAACTGATTTCGCGGGTGTCGCCGGGCTCCCCTTCCCAAAAATAAGCAATGCGGTCGCCGTAGCCGGCTTCTACGTGGCGGTCTAAGCAGTTGTAAGAAACGTTGAGTTGCCCACCTAAGAACCATTTGGCGTAGGGCAGTTCCCATTCCAACGTGGTGTGGAAGTCTTGGTCCCAAGTGAGAAGTTCTCGTGCTTGGCGGGCCCAGAAGGCCTCATAGTCCAGGGCGGCTTCTTGGTAATCCGAGCGGTCGCCCGCTACTGCGGAGGCCACAAAGTCAGCCGACGGCGGGAAGGTGCGGTCTTCGACGTAATAGTTCTCAATGGTTGGTTCGTTCACAAAATTACCTTTCCTCGGTTAACCCGCCCGACCCTAGTAGACCTCTCACCAAGGCTCAACCAACCCAGAGTTCGTGCTGTGGGGACTGTCCCCACAGCACGAACTTTAGGGGGTTGTCCAGGTAAGGGTTTGGAAGGCGCCGAGACCGTCGGGGGCTAAGAGTGCTTCGGCTTCGCTGATGCGGCTGCGGGCTTTGAGGGCCGCTAGGTCGGCCACTCCGGCTCGTTGTTCCCAAATGCGGCGACCTTCCGCTACGAGGTCATCGACGCCGTTGGCTTGTAACCAGTCAAGTTGCGTGCCTACCTCCGGTTGGCCGGGGAGTTGATCCACCGCCACTTCGGTGGTGATGTCTTGGCTACCTAGATAGTCCAGCGGCGATCCACCGTGCTGATGGTTGCGGTAGGTGCGTAACCAAGAGGACTTCTGGGCCATCTGGGCTGTGGTCGCGCAATAGTCAACAACCAGCAGGCTGCTTCCAGGCGCCAGTGAAGCCCAAGCCCCGGCAACCCATTGGGCTGCCGCTGCTTGGGTAGGTATGCGCTGGCCGGCCACTGGCGGCAAAGCAACCGGTGGGTTCACCGGGTCGCCCAGCACCTCGAAGAATTCATCTCCCTCCACCGTTACCTGTACCGGCCGCCAAGACTCTCCATCGGCCGCCAACACGCCGAACGGCAAGTTGTCTAGCAACTCGTTGGCCACCACTGCCCCAACAAGAGGCCCGGCCGGCATTTCGGCCAAGGCATCTACCCCATCAGGGTGAAGGGCCCGTTGAGCTGCCGAAACCTCTACCGTCACGTAGCGGCCGGTTGCCAGGCACGCCGGTTGGGCCGCCAAAACAGCCCGAGCCAACGTCCCTGGGCCTGCTCCTACCTCAACTACCGTAAACCCATCAGGCTCCCCCATAGCCGCCCACCGTTTGTCCAACCACCGCGCCAGCACGGCGCCAAACAACGGGCCTACTTCGGGGCTGGTAATAAAATCCCCCCGGCGACCCGCCGAACCGCCAGAAACATAAAAGCCAAAGTCGGGGTCGTACAGGCAAGCCTCAACCCAAGCAGAAAAATCTAGCGGCCCGCCAGCGCGGCACCGGGCGGCCAGCCGTTCGGCTAAGCCATTAATGTCAGCCCCCGAGGGCCAGCAGGCTCACGTCGGTGAAGCGAGCCACTATTTGTGGCACCACACCAAAGGCCAAGGTAACGCCGGCGCAAATAGCCAAAGCGATAACCAGCGACGGGGTGGTGGGCACCGGAGCCAAATCGCCTTCTGGAGCGTCATCGGCCCACATGCGGCGCGCAATACCAGCGTAGTAATACAAGGCAATCACCGAGTTCACAGCAGCGATCACCGCTAAGGAGTAGCCCCAGAAGTCGCCGGCCGAGGTCAATACTCGGAACACCTCAAATTTGGCGAACCAGCCGCCCAACGGAGGAATACCCGCCAGCGAGAACAAAAAGAAGCTCATGGCCACGGTCAGCCCCGGAGCGTAACTAAAGGCCCCACCAAAGCTGCTGAGCTCTGCCGAACCAGTTTTGCGAGACAAGGTGATGATGACCGCAAAAGCCCCCAAGTTCATGGCAGCGTAAATAGCCAAGTAGGTCACCACGGTAGACAACGCTTGATCGCCTAACCCGGCGTGACCGGCCACGGCCAGCGGGGCGATAATAAACCCGGTTTGGGCCACCCCGGAGTAAGCCATGAGGCGCACCATGTTGGTTTGGCGCAAAGCCACCAGGTTGCCCAAGGTCATAGACGCCGCGGCCAAAATCCAGATCAACGGTTCGTAGACATCGGCTCGACCGTAGAAACCCACGTAAAGCAATTGCAAGATAGCCACAAAGCCAGCAGCTTTTGAGGCCACCGAAAGAAACGCCGTCACCGGGGTGGGGGCGCCTTCATAAACATCAGGAGCCCAGGTATGAAACGGGGCCGCCGAAACTTTAAAAGCAAACCCAGCGATGATAAAGACAATGGCCAAAGTGGTGGCCGATGTTGAGGCGGCACCCGAAGCCACCGCAGTAGCGATCTCCGTGAGTTGGGTAGAACCCGCCAACCCGAAGAGCAGCGACATGCCGTAGAGCATGACCGCCGAAGCGAACACCCCCATGAGGTAATACTTCAAACCGGCTTCGTTGGAGCGGGCATCGCCCTTGCGCCAAGCCACCATCAAATAAGCGGGGATCGACAACAGTTCCAAGGCCACGAAGATCGAAATCAAGTCCCGAGAGGAGGCCATCATGATCATGCCCATAAGCGAAGCCAGCAACAGGCCGTAATATTCGTTTTCCCAATAATCGCCTTCGGCCACATAGTTGGTAGAGAGCAAAATCACTACATAACCGGCCATTAAGAAAATAGCTTTGGTGATAAGCGCAAAGTCGTCAACCACGTACGCTCCACCGAACAGCACTCGGTCGGCGCCACTGCTGGCCAAGGTAATGAGCGGAATGGCGGTAGCCAGCACACCCAACCCGGCCAAAGCAGCGGTAAAGGACCGGGCTTTTTCTAAAAAGATGATGTCGGCCAAGGTGATGAGACACCCGGCGGTTAACAGCACCAACTCGGGGGCCACCGCATGCCAATCAATGGCTGGCCTTTCAAAGGCCAAGGCGAGCAGTTGCGCAGTCACGGTCAGTCTCCGCTCACTGCGTGTTCATCTACCACATGCCCGCCGCTACCCAAGTTGTAAACCGGGGCGCAATGCAAAGCTTCGATATCTTCGGCCGACATTTCTTGGGTGTTTACTTGCAAACATTCGTTAAGCGAAGCATCTACCGCCCCATCAGTCACCCGGAAAATCAAGTTGGGGTAAATACCGATAGCTAAGATCAAAGCGATCATAGGGGTCCAGGCAATCCACTCGTGACGGGTTACGTCAGGAATATCTAGGTCAGCAAACTCTTCGGTGGGGGTACCAAAGGCGGTGCGTTGCAATAGCCACAGCAGGTAGCCGGCGGCCAACACGGTGCCCAAAGCAGAGATCACCATGTAAGTGCGGAAGGTCTCTACAGGCAGGCCGTTAGCCGGGTTGTAGGTGGACAAAATGGCAGGGAACTCGCCCCAGAAGCCAGCCAAACCAGGCAGACCCAACGAAGCCATAACGCTCAAACCGAGAATCCAACCCATACGAGGGGCTTTAAGCAACAAGCCACCCAAGCGGGCAATATCTAAGGTGTGGTAGCGCTCTTTGATCGACCCAGCGATGAAGAACAACATGCCGGTGATCAAACCGTGGGCCACCATGCCCATGATGGCGGCGTTAATGCCGAAATCAGTGAGGGTAGAAATGCCCAACATGACGAAACCCATGTGAGCGACCGATGAAAAAGCGATCAGGCGCTTCATGTCGGTTTGTGCCAAACAGCCCAAGGCACCGTAGATGATGCCCACTACCGCCAACAGGCCGATCCAAGGAGCCCATTCCACGGCGGCTTCTGGCAACACGGGAATAGCGATGCGAATAAAGCCGTAGGTGCCGAGTTTCAACAACACGGCGGCCAAGATGACCGAACCGACGGTCGGGGCCTGAGTGTGAGCGTCAGGCAACCAGGTGTGGAAGGGGAACATAGGTACCTTGATGCCGAAGCCCAACAACATGCCGCCAAAGATCCATAGTCCGGCGGTGCGAGAAATACCGTTCTCGGCTACTGCCTGGGCGAGGTCGGTGAGAACGAACGATTCGGCACCCGACAAAAAGTACAGCGACAAGAAGCTCACCAACATAAGTGCTGAACCGAACAAGGTGTACAAGAAGAACTTCAACGAGGCGTAGCGGCGGTCTTCGCCGCCCCACACGGCGATCATGAAGAACATGGGCAACAGCACCACTTCGAAGAACACGAAGAACAGCACCAAGTCTTGAGCCATAAAGGTGCCGATCATGCCGGTTTCTAGAACCAAGATCAGCATCAAGAAGGCTTTGGGGTTAGATGGGGACGGGAAATGATCCCACGAGTAGACGATGCACAAAGGCACCACCAGCATGGTTAGCAACACCAACGGCAGCGACATGCCGTCGAGGCCCATGGCGTAGTGGCTGTTTATGACGTCGATCCACATGTGGTCCACAGCAAACTGCAACTGCCCCGTGGCACCAAGATCAAACTGCACTAAGAGCAGCACCCCAATGGCAGCCACCACCAACGAGGTGGCCAGAGCGATCTTTTTATGCAGATCCTCTTTTTCTTTGGGGACGAACATCATGAGCGCCACCCCCAACATTGGTACGAAGGTGGCGGCCGTTAAGCCCCAACTGTCAAGCAAATTTTCCATACTGGCCGTCTCCTAAACGATGACGATCAAAATCCCGGCGAGTACCGTAGCGGCAGCAAACAATATCGCTGCGTAGCTTTGGACCTTCCCGGATTGAATTTTACGAAGTTCTCCGCCAGCCTCAGAAGCAAGACGCCCCGAGGTATTAACGGCACCGTCAACTAACAATTGGTCAATTTTGTCGTAGACAAACTGACCAGACACCACCGCAGTTTCGCCGACTTTGTCGACAGTGCGGTCAATGACCTGTTGGTTGAAGCGGTAGACGGCACGGGCCAGCGGTCCCTTGGTGCCTCCGGCGATAATGCCGGTGTAGAGATGGTCGAGGTAGTACTTGTTCTCGAGCAGGTTGTGGCCCATTTTGGCCAGCGGCCAACGACTGGTAGGGCCGTTGCTAAGTTCGGTCAGGCTTTGGCCCGAGGCTTGGGCGGCGGCATCCACTTTGACAAAGTAGTACCAGTAAGCGGAGCCCGCACCGGCCATCACCACCAAAGTGGAGAAAATAGCCAGCGACCATGAAGGTGAGGCGTGGCTAATGCCCGGGAAGTAAGCGGCCGCTGGTTCAACGTAATGGCCGAAACGTTCTTGCATTGATTCGGGCACCAGTTGAAAGCCGGAAGGCAGGTTGAATAAACCGGCCACCATGGCCAAACCGGCCAGAATCCACAAAGGCACCACCATGCGGGGGCCAGATTCGTGGAGTTCGCCGTGGCCGCGGAAGTCGCCAAAGAAGGTTAAGTAAATGACTCGGGTCATGTAGGCAGCGGTCAATGCGGCGGTCACCATGCCCATGATCAGCATGCCGGTGTAGGCCCCGTTACCGCCGGTGCCTCCAAAGAGGCCCCAACCGCCGGTGCCGGCCAAGATTTCGTCTTTCGACCAAAAGCCGGCCAACGGAGGCAACCCAGCCAAGGCGATAGAACCGATGACGAAGGTCCGGTAGGTCTGCGGCATGGCTTTACGCATGCCACCCATGTCGGATTTCATGTCGAAACTGTGCACGGCGTGAGCTACCGAACCGGAGCCCAAGAACAAGCAGGCCTTAAAGAAAGCGTGGGTGAACAAGTGGAACACGGCGGCTGTCCAGGCCCCGACGCCCAAAGCCAACACCATGTAACCCAATTGAGAAATGGTGGAGTAGGCCAAAACTTTTTTGATGTCGCGTTGCACGAAAGCCAGCGAAGCACCGACCAAAGTAGTAAGCCCGCCCACTACGGCCATCAGGTTGATGGATGACCCGCCAATGGAGAACCCTTCGAAGAACACGCCGTACAGGCGAGCGATCATGAATACCCCGGCTACCACCATGGTGGCGGCGTGGATGAGGGCCGAAACAGGGGTGGGCCCGGCCATAGCGTCGGGCAACCAGGTGTGTAAGAAAAACTGGCCAGACTTAGACATAACGGCAGCCATAAGGCAGGTCGCCGATACCAACAGAGCGGTGTGCGATAACAGGCCCGAGTTGGCCAGCGTGTTGGTGGTGGCGATAGAGAACGAGCCGAAAGCGTCAGGCAGCGCCGAACCAACGGAGAAGAACAGCACGGTGATGCCTACCAAGAGGCCCATGTCGCCTACCCGGTTGGTTAAGAAAGCTTTCAACGCAGCATCGCTGTTGGGTTTTTCTTCCCACCAGTGGCCAATGAGGGCAAACGAACACACGCCAACAAGTTCCCAAGCCACCAAGAGTTGCAGGGTGTTTTCTGAAATAACCAGGGTCAGCATGGAGGCACTAAACAGCGACAGGAAAGCAAAGTAATGGGTGTAGCGCCTATCGCCGCTGACGTAATCAGTGGAGTAAACGTGCACCAAGAGCGACACTAAGGTCACCACGAAAAGCATCATGACCGCTAAGCCGTCGACCAGAACGCCCACCGATATGGTCATGCCGCCCACCTGGAACCAAGTCACGGTGTTGCTTACGGCCAGCGAAGGATGCTCGGGGGCGTGCCCTTCATCGTGATCGGCAGCCTCGCCGTGGTCGGCCACTATCACCGCTTGAGTTACCTCGTCGCCCTGATAGTTGTCGCGGTGATCCATCCAAGCGGCGCCGGTGAGTACCGCTAAAACAAAAGCGATACCGATAGCCGCCACGCCCAGTTCGGCGCCTTGGCGAGGCATGCGCTTGCCAAAGAACAAAATGCCTACGAAAGACAGGGCAGGTATCAACGGGATTATCCAAGCGTTGCGCAGCAACCACGCTCCGCCTTCGGTGATACCCAAAGGTAAAACGGTTTCTGCAAGCTCAGCGGTAGCCGAAGCGAAGATGAATAGGTCGGTCATAGCATTAACCCTTCATCAGATCGATCTCGGTGAGATCAATGTTTCGTCGGTTGCGGTACAAGAGCAAGATCATGGCTAAGCCCACCCCTACTTCGGCGGCCGCTACGGCGACCACGAAGAGAGCAAATACTTCGCCCGCTATGTTTTCGGTGAAAGCAGCGAAAGAAACCAAGTTGATGTTGACGGCGTTCAGGATCAGCTCAATAGACATGAGCACCATGACCCCGTTGCGGCGAGCCAACACGCCGTACACGCCAATAGCAAAAAGTGCCACAGAAAGCAGAAGGAACTGGTTCAAAAACATGTCAGTCCTTTCTGGCCACCACGATGGCCCCAATTAAAGCCGCCAACAACAACACCGAGGTTGCTTCGAACGGCACGATGTACTGGCTAAAAATACTGTCACTAATTTCGGCGGTCGTGCTGGGTGCGGAACGCAACAACTCGGCGTCGCCGAAGGTATCGATGAGCGCACCGCCCATAACAACTACCAACAAGCCGGCGACCAAAGAAGCCATCAGGCGGGGTTCTTTGTTGCCTTCTTCTTCGGTGCCTAGGGCACCCCGGGTCAACATGATGCCGAACAAAAACAGCACCACGATGGCCCCGATGTAAACCATTATTTGGGTAACGCCCACAAACTCGGCGCCCAACAAAATAAAGATGCCGGCCGCTCCGGCCAACACCAACACCAGGTACAGAGCGGCGTGGACCACGTTGCGGGTGGTGACCAAACGCAAGGCACTAACCAGCATGATGGCCGCCAAAATGGTGAAAGCAATATTTTGCGCCACCACCACTTCGCCGCTCAACAGAGGGTTGAAATCGTTCACTTGGGCCAACAGGTTCACTTGGGCACCTGGGCTTTCTTGGCTTCGCTGCCTGCTTCGTAGTCTTCGAACTCAGGCACCGTTTCCATCCATTTACCTAACTGGTTTTTGTCGTGCAACAAGTTGGCAATTTTTAGTTCGGAATATTCGTATTCGGGGGTCCAGAACAAGGCTTCGAAGGGACACACATCTACGCAAATACCGCAGTACATGCACAACGAGTAGTCAATGTCGAAGCGGTCGAGGGCGTTCTTTTTACGGGGCTTGCCGCCGGGGCGACGGGGTGGCGCTTTGTATTTGTGTCCTTCGATGTAGATACACCAGTCGGGGCATTCACGGGCGCACAGCATGCATGAGGTGCAGTTTTCTTCGTGGAGGGCAATTACCCCACGGGCTCGAGCAGTGGGGGCTTCTTTTACGTGCGGGTATTGCACGGTGTGTGAACCTTTGGTCAAGGTACGCACCATCGTTTTGAAGGTAACCCCGAGGCCCTTGATCATCCCGGGGATTTTGATTTTGGTCGCCATTAGAACATCACCTTCAACACGCCGGTGATCACAATGTTGATCAACGACAATGGGATAAGCACCTTCCAAGCCAACTTTTGCAGTTGGTCCTCACGAAAGCGAGGGTAGGTGAAGCGGAACCAGAATATCAAGAAAGCCACCAGCAGCATTTTGGCGAAAAGCACCGCAGGGCCGATGACGTTAAACAAACCATCGGTGGGGTCTAAGCCCGGCACGTACCAGCCGCCTAAGAACAAGGTGGCGGCCAGGGCCGAGAAAATACCGGCGGTGGCGAATTCGCCAATGAAGAACATCAAGAAACGCAAACCCGAATATTCGGTGAGGTAGCCGGTTACTAACTCTGATTCAGCGACCGGCATGTCGAAAGGAGGCTGGGTGAGTTCTGCTTGGACGGCAATCAAAAAGATCGCAAAACCTAAGAACTGAGTGAAAATAAATGGGTTGCCGATGCCGCCGAAGCCAAATATTTCGCCGGTTGCTTGAGCCAGGACAATATTTTGCACGTTGAGGGTGCCCGCTTGAATAACCACCCCAACCACGGCAAGCACCATGGGAAGTTCGTAAGCAATGAGTTGACCGGTGGCCCGCAATGCGCCCATCAAAGAATATTTAGAGGCCGAAGCCCACCCGGCCATCAAGATGCCGATAACCGAAATGGAAGACACGGCTAAGGCTAAGAAGATGCCGGTGTCCACGTCAATGAACCACAGGTCGGGGCCGGCAGGAATAACCAGCACCAACAAAAAGGTAGAAACCAGCACCACGAAGGGCGCCAGTTTGAAGACCAAACGGTCGGCGGCGCGAGGGATGATGTCTTCTTTTTGCAAGAATTTACCGACCTCGGCCAGCAACTGCATCGACCCGTAAGGGCCGGCTTCCATAGGGCCCAAACGGCTCTGCATGAAGCTCATCATTTTGAACAAGAAGAGGTAAACCAGCGTGCCGGCGGGCAGCAATACGGCAGCCAGGCCGACTAACAAGCGGATAGAGGTTTCTTGCCAGTAAGCCATCTCGGCCAGAATCAGCGTCATCGGTCGATATCTCCGAGGATGAAATACAGGCTGGCCAGAATGGAAACCACGTCGGGCACGTAGACCCCTTTAAGGAGCCACGGGGTAATAGACACGTTGTTAAACGAAGCCGAACGGATCTTGACGCGAAATGGGGTGAGGTCACCTTGAGAAACGATGTAGTAGCCCATAACCCCCAATGGGTTTTCGGTTTCTACGTAAGATTCACCGGCCGGCACTTTGATAATGCGAGGCACTTTGGCCATAACAGGCCCGGCAGGAATGCCATCCAAGATTTGTTCGATCATGGTGCATGATTCGCGTACTTCTTGCAGACGCACCCAGAAACGAGCAAAAGAGTCGCCATCGGGGTGGGTCCAGACTTTCCAGTCCAGTTCGTTGTGCACCAAGCCGATGCCTCCGTCGCGGCGAATGTCCCAATCAACGCCGCTGGAGCGAATGTTGGCGCCCGACAAGCCGTAGGCCAAGCCCACGTCGGCCGGGATAATACCAATGCCGCGGGTACGGGCTTGGAAGATTTCGTTGCCGGCGACCAGGGTTTCGATTTCGTCGCAGAAGTCGCGGATGCGGCCGAGCACGCCTCGGGTTTCTTCGATCCAACCCTTGGGCAGGTCGTCTTTAAGGCCGCCGATGCGGTTGAAGTTGGGGTGAAAACGCCCGCCGGTTACTGCTTCGATTTGGTTGAGAATGAACTCGCGGTCCCGGAAAGCGAAGAACACGGGGGTCACCGCACCGAGTTGCACGCCCATGTCGCCTAAGAACAACACCACGTTGGCGATGCGAGACATTTCGAACAATGCGGTACGTATCCACTGGGCGCGAGGCGGAGCTTCAACTTCCATAAGGTTTTCGGCGGCCTGAATGAACGGCACCTCGTTGGCGAAACTCCCCAACCAGTCGATGCGGTTAATGAGGGCCGTGACCTGCGGGTAGGTGCGTACTTCGGAAAGCTTTTCGTAGCCCCGATGCATGTAACCCATCATGGGGTCGGCCGACATTACTTGTTCACCATCAAGTTTTACAATGATGCGCAGGGTGCCGTGAGTGGCCGGGTGCTGCGGGCCGATGTTGAGGATCATGCCCTCGGTTTCAATTTCTAAATTAACCCGAGCGTCGGCTGCTTGGCCGGCGATGTAGGCCAGCTGCTGGGTGTCGGTGGCCTTGTTCATGAGGCCTCCGTTTCGTCATCGTCTTCGCCAGGCAACGGTTCAACGTCCACCAAGCCGGGCCACGGTTTTACCCGTCGGGCCAGCAGGGGGAAGTCTTTACGCATGGGGTTTCCTTCGAAGGCTCCCGGCAAGTACAGCTTGGTCAAGTTGGGGTGACCGGTGAAGTGCACGCCAAACATTTCGGCGGCTTCGCGTTCGTGCCAGTCGGCGCCGGGGTAAACCGCTATCCAAGAGTCAACAGCGAGTTGTTCATCATCAATGTCTGCTTTGATGTTGATGCCTACGTGGTTCACGGGGTCGTGCAAACGAGCCAGCATTTGAAAACGGGTTTGCCCGCCGGTGATACCCCAGGTCATTTCGCCGGGTTCCACGGGGTCGGGTTGGTCAACTTGGGCGTCCATGTCGCGGCCAAAGGGCGAAGGCAGCCAGTCAATAACCGAAAGGAAGTTGAAGTACTTCATGCCGCACTGGTTGCGCAACACCTGAGCGGTTTCGACCCAAGCCTGGCTGGTTACTCGTACCCAAACGTCGACCCCGGCTTTTACTTCGCTGGCTACCAGGCCGTCGCCTAAGGCTTCGGCCAGGGTGGCTACCAAAGCATCCCGAGCGGCGTCTGCCTCGGGTGCTGCGGTTTCTTCTTCGGTCACGGGCGTATCAGGTGACGACAAGAGGATCACCGTTCCAACGTTCGGTCATGTCTTCTGAGGCGATGCGTTCTTGCAACAAAACGATGCCTTCTAAGAGTGCTTCGGGGCGAGGAGGGCAGCCGGGGACGTAAACATCTACCGGAATAACTTGATCCACGCCTTTGGTTACCGAGTAACTGTCCCAGTAGGGGCCGCCACAGTTAGCGCATGAACCCATGGAGATCACATATTTTGGTTCCGGCATTTGCTCGTAGAGGCGGCGCACTACCGGAGCCATTTTGTCGGTCACCGTGCCGGAGATAACCACCATGTCGGCTTGACGAGGGCTGGCCGGAAACGGGATAACCCCTAAGCGCATCACGTCGTAGCGAGGAGAAGCAAAGGCCGCGCCCATTTCGATAGCGCAGCAAGCCAAACCCCATTGGTAAACCCACAGAGAATACTTGCGGCTCACGTTGAGCAAAGCGGTGAGCGGCTTGGGGAGTTTGCCGTTTTCTACTAAACCCATCGCAGGAGGCCTTTCCGCCAGGCGTAAACCAAACCCAAAGCCAAGATGAAAATGAAGATGGCCATTTCTACCAAGCCGAACACGCCGTAAGTTTCTAGACGGGTGGCCCAAGGGAAAATGAATACCGCTTCCACGTCGAAGAGGACGAACATCAAAGCGAACACGTAGTAGCGAATGTTGGACTGGCTCCACATGTCGCCTTGCGGGTCCACGCCGCTTTCATAGTTGATGCCTTTTTGTTCGGTATCGCGTTGTGGGCGAATCAAACTTGAGAGGCCTAAGAACGCCCCAACTAACAGCACGGCAAGACCCCCAAAGAGGACCAGCGTTAACCAGCTGCGAAGAAAGTCGGACACAGAAACTGAACCTAACGATTGAGAGGGGATAAGGCCAACATCGCACCCCAAGTTACGGGTACGGCAAAGAGGCTAACCGATGAGCGGGCACTCTGAGGGGTTACTGAGAAGAAATTAACCACCTTAGCCACCCACCAAAACAGGGACGGCTTGACGCGCTACATCAAGCAAAATTGATGGCATCAAACCGATGAGCATCACCAGGGCGACTGCCACCGAAATTACCCAGCAGGTAGTGCGATCCACGGTGATCGTTTCGTCGCTCGCAGAGTCATTGAGGTACATGGCCACCACCACCCGAAGGTAAGCAAAAGCAGCGATAGCTGTAGCCAACATGGCGACTGACGCCAACCACCAGGAGCCGGCATCGGCGGCAGCAGCAATAACCCCAAACTTGGCGACGAAGCCAGCGGTAAGCGGCACCCCGGCTTGGGCCAGCAAAAGCACCGTGAAGGCGCCAGCCAACCAGGGTTGGCGTGCCCCTAACCCGTGGTAGGCCTCCAGTTGATGGTTTTGGTCACCGGAACCACCCATCAAGGTGACCACGGCAAAACTACCGATAGCCAACAGGGCGTAGATAGCGAGATAAGAAAAGACTGCGCTGGTGCCGCGTGCGGTGGCCGCTTCGACCCCGATGAGCAAAAACCCGGCGTGCGCTACTGAAGAGTAAGCCAACAAACGCTTGACGTCGGTTTGCAAAGCGGCGCCTAACGAACCGACCAGTACCGAGGCACCGGCCAGCACGGCCATGGCGGGGCGCCAGTCGGCAGAGAACGAACCGAAGGTCGTCACAAAAACGCGGAGCAAAGCAGCGAAGCCGGCAGCTTTTACCCCGGCGGCCATCCAAGCCACTACGGGGCTGGGAGCACCTTGGTACACATCAGGCGTCCAGGCATGAAAGGGGGCAGCCGCTACTTTGAAACCTAGGCCAACTAGCAGCATGGCTAAGCCAGCGAGCAAAAGCCCGTCTTCTACCAAAATGTTTTGAGCCAGCCAAGCGTTGATGTCAGACAGGTTGGTTGACCCCACGGCGCCGTACACCAAGGCGATGCCGTAAAGCAGGAAGGCCGAAGCGAAGGCCCCCAAAATAAAGTACTTGAGCGCCGCTTCTTGCGACTCAATGCGGCGCAAGTGGTAGGCCGCCAACACGTACACCGCGAGAGACAACACTTCGATACCTAGGAACAACACGATGAGGTCGTTGGCTGAAGCCATCACTACCCCACCGGCCGCCGAAAGAAGTAGCAACACATAAAACTCAAGACCGGGGAGGTCTTGGCGTTTCAAATAAGGGTGCGCCAAGAGGGCAGTCGCTAAGACGGTGACCGCCAATATTCCGGTGATAAACAGCGAAGCACCGTCTACACCTACGGCGCCTCCTAAGAAAGACCGTGGACCTTCGTCCATTACTTTTTGCCACAGAGGGACCAACGAAACCAAGGTGGCGAGAGCTGCGGTGATGGTCCAGGCGGGGGCCCAGCAGGCCGGCATCTGACGCTTCAAGGAAGCCACGGTAAGCAAGGTGACGGCGCTTACCGAGAAAAACAGCAGTGGCAACAGCGCCCACCACAGCACCTCAGGGGTAGCGATTTGGTTTATTTGCGCCAACATTACTCGTGCTCCCCTTCATCAGCGTGCTCAACTACCGGAGCCTCACCGAGGTCTACGCCGCCCCGGGTTACTGGTTCGTGAAATCCTTCGACGTGAAGTTCAATATGTTCGATCAACGAATCAACGGCCGGTTCCATGCGTTCGATTACTGGCCGAGGGTAAACCCCCATAAAGATAATAAGAGCCAGCAAGGGGGCCAGCACCATACCTTCACGCAGGGTCAGGTCGGGCATTTCGGCGTTGTCGCCGGTCGCCGGACCATGGAACACTCGTTGGTAGGCCCACAGTAAATAAAGGGCCGCCAAAATCACTCCAGCGGTCGCCACCATGGCCCACCAACGGTGAGCGGTAAAGGTACCCAGCAAGATTAAGAACTCGCCCACGAAACCGTTGAGGCCCGGCAAACCAATGGACGACAACATGACCACAGTAAATACGGCGGCCAAAATAGGCGCTGACCTTTGCAAGCCGCCCAGTTCACTGATTTGACGGGTGTGGCGACGTTCGTAGATCATGCCCACCAACAAAAACAGGGCACTGGTTGACACCCCGTGGTTGACCATTTGCAGCAAGCCACCTTCGATGCCTTCGGTGTTGAGGGCGAAGGTACCCAAGATGATGAAACCAAGGTGGGCCACTGAGGAGTACGCCACCAAGCGTTTGAGGTCGCCTTGCATGGCGGCCACCACAGCACCATAAATAATGCCCACCACCCCGAGGGTCAAAAACACCGGGGCAAAGTAATGCGAGGCCTCCGGAAACAAGTACAAACCGAAACGCAAAAACCCGTAAGTACCGAGTTTCAACATGACCCCGGCCAAGATGACCGACCCAGCGGTAGGGGCTTCAGTGTGGGCATCAGGCAGCCAAGTATGGAGGGGAAAGATCGGCACCTTGACGGCGAAGGCCAAAGCGAAAGCTAAGAAAATCCAGCGAGCGGTGCCGGTGGCCAGGCTTTGGGCTTCGGCAATCTCGATCAGGTTGAAAGTTAATGGGCCGCCGGTGGCGTCGGCATGCAAAAAGGCCAAAGCCACAATGCCCACCAGCATGAGCGCTGAGCCGGCCATGGTGTAGAGAAAGAATTTGGTGGCGGCGTAGGTGCGGTTGCCGTGGCCCCAACGGCCGATGAGGAAGTACATGGGCACCAGCACCACTTCGAAACAGATGAAGAACATCACCAAGTCGAGGCTGAGGAACACCCCCATGACCCCGCCTTCTAACACCAAAAGCCAGCCGTACCAGGCCCGGTTGTCGTGGGCCGGGTCGGTGGCCAGCAGAGCGATAGGAAACAATACCCCGGTGAGCACCACCAAAAAGAGCGAGATGCCGTCGATACCAAACGACCAAGAGATGCCCAGATCGGCTATCCAGGTTTGGTTGCTTAAAAATTGGAACCCATCAGCACCGTGCTGGGTGTCGAAAGCGTAAAGCACCCAAAAGCTCATCCCCATTACCGCTACCGAGGTCAGCACGGCCACCAGTTTGAATAGTTCGGGGCGCTGGCGAGGTAACACCATGACCAGCAATGCTCCGGCAAAAGGCACCAAAAGAAGGGCCGGAAGTACCGGGAAGGTCACTGCGCTAGCCGAGGCCAATAAGGAAAAAGACATTAGATACCTGACCTCATGAAGAACCAAAGCAGAAGCAGCACTGCCCCTACCCCGATGCCGGCGGCGTAGGTGCGCACCAGACCGTTTTGAAAGCGGCGAACTCCTTGCGCCAAGCGTTGCACCAAGCGGCCGGTGCCGTTGACAGCGCCGTCAACCACCCGTTGGTCGAAACCGGCTGTGGCTTCGAAGCCGGCGGTTCCGGGGCCACCCATAAAGTCACTGACCCGGCGATCTACTTGCCAAGCCTCGGCCAAAATGGGGCGCTCAAACATGGTGTAGTCCACTTTGCGTTTTTGGTAAGCGGCAATAGCCAAGGTGATGCCAGCGATACCGCCAGCGATGGCCACCAAAGCCAATATCCACATGGTGCTGGTCGCTACCGAGAGGTGTACTTCGTTGCCAAACAGGGAGGGCTCCAACCAGTGCTCGAGGCGTTTAAGTGATGGCGAGAACGGGAGCTGCATAACCCCGGCGGTGGCGGCCGCTACCGCCAGCACCACCAACGGCAAGGTCATGGTCCATGGTGATTCGTGGGCATGATATTCGTTGCGCTGGGCTACTTCTACCGGCAAGTGGTCGGCTACTTCAGTGGTATCGGGGGCGGCGGCCAAAGCAAGTTCGGGCACCGCTGGGCGGTCGGCGGCTTGGCGTACTATTTGTTGATGGGCTTCCACTGCTTCGGCGTGGGCAACCTCGGCGGCCGCTAACCCTCGTTCGGCTTCTACTACTTTTTGGTCGGCCGTCACTACGGCGTCTTCGGCGGCCAACACTGCCGCGGCCAGCGCTTCAGGGTCGGCGGGTTCTTGGCCTTCAAGGGGTTCTGCGGTGGCTACTGCTTGGGCCTCGGTTAGCGCCATGCGGGCCGCTTCGGCGGCGGTTACCGCTGCTTCAACGGCGGTACGGGCTTTGTCTGTATCTGCGCCAACCGTGTCGATGGCTTCGGTGGCGGCAGTTAAACGTGCCTCCCAAGCGGTGGCAATTTCTTCTGGCCGGACGTCGCCAAAGCGGTAACGGCCAAAGAAGGTCAAGATGACTTGGCGGGTCATGTAGAAGGCGGTCAAAATGGCGGTAACAAAACCTACCGCCCAAAGCGCTGGGGATTCATTCCAGGCAAACAACAAGATTTCGTCTTTAGACCAAAACCCAGAAAATGGGGGCACGCCCGCTATGGCCAGCCAGCCCACGATGAAGGTGGCGCTGGTAATGGGCAGCAACCGGCGTAGCCCGCCGTAGTGGCGCATATCTTGATGGCCGTCCATACCGTGAATGACCGAACCGGAACCCAAGAAAAGCAGCGCCTTGAAAAAAGCGTGGGTGATCATGTGGAATACCGCGGCCACATAGGCCCCGGTACCCACCGCTAAAAACATGTAACCAAGTTGGCTCACCGTGGAGTACGCCAACACTTTTTTAATGTCGGTTTGGGCCACGGCGATGGTGGCGGCAAACAGTGCGGTGCCGACCCCGACCCAGGCAATAAGGGTAGGGAGCCAGTCGGCGGCATCGGCGATGATGGGGTTAATACGGGTCAGGAGGTAGATGCCTGAAGTGACCATGGTGGCGGCGTGGATGAGTGCCGACACGGGGGTGGGGCCGGCCATAGCGTCGGGCAGCCAGAGGTAAAGCGGAAACTGTGCCGATTTGCCGATGGCGCCAATGAAGAGCATCACGGCAATCAGGGTGGCCGTGGACTGTAAAAGTTGGCCCGAAGCGGTGGCGTCGAGCACCTCGGCGTAGTTGACGGTTCCGAAGGTGAAAAAGGTGGCGAAGATGGCCACCATGAAACCCCAGTCGCCGATGCGGTTGGTAACAAACGCTTTTTTCCCGGCCGAGGCGTTGGCTTCGTTATCGAACCAAAAAGAGATCAGCAGGTAAGAACACGCTCCGACGCCTTCCCAGCCCAGGAAAGTCAACAACATGTTGTTGCCCAGCACCAGCATCAGCATGGAAAAAGCAAACAGATTGAGGTAGGTGAAGAACTTGTTGTAGTCCTGGTCGCCGTGCATGTAGCCAATGGAGTACAGGTGGATGAGTGCCCCCACCCCGGTGATGAACAGGCACATGGTGATGGATAAAGGGTCCACCAAGAAACCTACGTCAACCGAAAAATCGCCGGCCGGTACCCAAGCGAACAGGGTGGTTACTGAGCGGCGGTCATGTACCGAAAGGGAGGTCAGTTCGAGAAACACCCCCAAGGTGGCAGCGAACGAACCAGCTATGGCGGCGGTAGCTACCCAGCCTGCTTTGGGTTCTCCTAAGCGTCGGCCGAAGACCATTAAGAAAAGAAACCCGGCCAGGGGAAAAGCGGGAATTAGCCAAACTAGGTCAAGCATGTTCCTAGCCTCCTAATACCGAGAGATCGTCCACGGTGGTACCGGGACGGCGGCGGGTTATGGCCACGATGATTGCTAAACCGACGACCACTTCGGCGGCGGCTACTACCAGCACAAAGAACACTGATACTTGCCCGCCCAGGTCGCCGAGGGCGGCGCCAAAGGCCACCAAGGTGAGGGTGACGGCGTTGAGCATGAGTTCAACGCACATGAACATAACTAGTGGGTTGCGGCGGGTTAAAACGCCGACCGTGCCCAAAGCAAAGAGCACCGCTCCCAAAACCAAGTACCAGGTGGTGGTGACCTCCATTAGTTCTCCTCGGTTTCTTGATCGTCGGCCACGGCGATAGCTACGCCGGGTAGAGATTGCAGGGGCCCGCTAATGCGGCGGGCCAGCACTACTGCTCCCACAATGGCCACCGTCAACAGAAGTGCGGTGAGTTCTACGGCAAAAACGTGGTTGGTAAAAAGTGCTTCGCCTAAAAGACGGGTGTTAGTTTCGGCGTTGCCGAGTACCGCGGTGGTCCCGGCGTCTCCGGTGGGGCCGTTTACGGCGATCAACAAGGTGGTCAAGGTGAGGCCCAGCAAAGAGGCTCCGATGACGGCCGCCATGGGGCGTTGGCCGGCGATGGGTTCGATACCTAGATCGTCGGCTCGGTCGACGCCCAGCAACATGATGACGAAGAGAAACAAAATGACGATGGCTCCGGCGTACACCACTACTTGAACGGCGGCCAAAAAGGTGGCGTCTAACAAGATGAAGAGTACGGCGATGCCGAAAAGGGTTTCTACGAGAAACAAGGCGGCGTGTATCGGGTTGCGGGCCAACAGCACGCCGACGGCCCCTGACAGGACCACCACGGCGCTAATGAGAAAAACTGCAGCGTCCATTAGTTTTCTTTCTCGCTGCGTTGGCCGGTTTCGGGGGCACGAATGCCGTAGCCCAGTTCGCCGGTCCAAGCCACCAAACCGGTGTGTTCAGCGGATCCGCTAGGTGAGGTAGCGCGCATCCAGCCTGAGGTGTCTTGGTCTTCTCCGGGTCGCCAGTCTTCCCACGGCAAGTGCTGGGGTTGGCCGGTTGCGGCGTCGACCATCAGTTCGTCTTTGGTATAGACGGCGTCGGTGCGGTTGGTGAACGAAAACTCGAAGAGTTTTGTTTCGGTAATGGCTTGGGTGGGGCAGGCTTCAACACACAGGTCGCAATGAATGCAACGCAGGTAGTTGATTTCGTAGACAAAGCCGTAGCGCTCCCCCGGCGAGACCGGGTGATCGGGCGGGTTATCGGCGCCTCGCACGTAAATGCAGTTGGCGGGGCATACCCCGGCGCAGAGTTCGCAGCCGATGCATTTTTCCATGCCGTCTTCGTAACGGTTGAGTACGTGGCGGCCGTGCAGGCGGGCTGGTTTGTCGCGTTTTTGTTCGGGGTAGGGCACGGTGACCCGTTTTTCCCAAAGTTTTTTAAAGGTAATGGCGAAGCCTTGGAAGTACCCCATTAGTTCACTCCTTCAAAGTCTTGGCCAGCTCGGTCCAGTGTGGCTTTGCGTATGGCACCGGTGAGAGCAAAATAGCCCAGCACCCCAACCACCATGCCGGTTCCGACCACAGCCCAGGTGGGCCAGCCTCGGTCGCCGCCGATGTTTAAGGCGGCAATCAGCAGGAACCAACCTAAGGCGGCGGGGATCAGCATTTTCCAGCCGAGGTCCATGAGTTGGTCGTAGCGAAAACGAGGCAGGGTGGCACGAAGCCACACGAAGGTGAAGAGGAAGACCCCTACTTTGGCAAAGAACCAGAGCGGTGGCCAGAGCCAAGCTATTGATTCGATGAGGATCGGGCCGTTGGGTCCGCCTAAGAACAGGGTTACCGCGATGGCCGACATGGTGATGACGTTCATAAATTCGGCCAAGAAAAACAGGGCGAAACGTAGTGAACTGTATTCGGTGTGAAAACCACCTACCAGTTCTTGTTCGGCTTCTACCAAGTCAAAGGGTGGGCGGTTGAGTTCGGCGGTGCCGGCCAGCAAGAAGATAATAAAGGGCACGATCCCGGTGGTCACGGCGTTCCAGTTCCAGGTGGCTTGGTCGGCCACGATGCCGTTGGTAGACAGGGTGCCGCTCATCAAAAATACCGTGGCCATGGCGAGGCCCAAGGCGGCTTCGTAGCTGATCATTTGTGCCGAGGCTCGTACCGCACCCAGCAGTGGGTATTTAGAGCCCGAGGCCCAGCCGGCCAACATGACGCCGTAAACGGCGATTGATGACATGGCTAAGAAAAAGAGGATGCCTACCGGTGGGTCGGCTACTTGAAGCAAGGTTTGGTGACCGAACCAGGTCACCACCCCGCCGGCGTCGTTGCGGAAGTCTCCCCCAATGGGCACGACAGCGAAAACCAAAAAGGCCGGCACTAAGGAGAGATAGGGGGCCAGTTTGAAAACAAACCGGTCGGCTCGTTCGGGGATCAAATCTTCCTTAAAGAACAACTTGATGCCGTCGGCCAGGGTTTGCAAAATGCCCCACGGTCCGGCCACGTCGGGGCCGATACGGTTTTGCATGTCGCTGATGAGCTTGCGTTCAAACCAAACCATAAGCATGACGGAGATCAGCAAGAAGGTGAAAGCAATTCCCGCTTTGAGCAGCACGATGAGCACGATGGTCAGGTCAATGTCACCGCTGAGCAGTGGGTCAAGGGCCAGCAGATTCATTTGGGCACCACCGTAAGGTCGGTTACTGGCACCGAGGAATCGATGAACTCGGTGGCGGTGGCTCCGGCTTGGTTGAAGCCAAGGTGGACCGTGCCCTTGGCTACTCGAGGGTCGATGCCGACGGTAACGGCCATCGTGCCTCGCGGGCCGGTGGTCTCAACGCTTTGGCCGGCTTCGATGCCTAAAGCGGCAAAGTCGGTGGGTTCAAAAGCGAGGCAAGTGGTAGGAGCCAAACCAGACAGTGAGCGACTGTGGGCGGTGAACACCCCTTGGTCGTACATCGAGCGAGAGACCACCAAACGGAAAGAATACGCATCGTGGCGGGCTACCTCGGTGGGTTCAGGACGATAAAGGGCCAGAGCACCGGTGGCCAAGGCTCCTTGGAGCGGGTCGGCGGCCAGTTGTTCGGTGAGGCCGGTGTGGGCCGCTGATACTTCGGTTATTTCTTGCCATATTTTTTCAGGACTGGTGAAGCCCAGGTCGGTGCCTAACCGCTCGGCTAAGTCCACGGCGATCATCCAATCGGGGCGGGCGGTTCCCGGTGGGGTCACTTGGCGAGAAACTGGGCTGACTCGTCCTTCGAGGTTGGTGAAGGTGCCGTTTACTTCGGTAGGGCCGGCGGCGGGAAGTACCAGATCGGCTTGGGCCACGGTGGCCGTGTCAAAGAGGTCTAAGGCAATCACCGTGCCGGCTTTTTCTAAGGCTCGCCGGGCCAGGTCTCCGTCGGGCACATCGGCCAGAAGGTCGGCCCCTAACAGAATTAAGACGTCGACTTGGCCGTCGGCGGCGGCTTCGAGAGTCTTTTGTGTGGAACGTCCGGTTTCTTTGGGCAGACCGGGCCAGGCTTGAGCCAGGTTGGTGCGGCCTGCTACCAGGGTGGTGCGGCCCGGCAATAGACCGGGGGCCAGACCCATATCGATGGCGCCGTGTACGTTGGAGCGGCGCAACAGCGAGAGGTAACGAACCTCAGGCAAGCGGTCGTGGAGCGCCAGAGCAGCGTCCATAACTGGGCCTTCGGCTTCGGCTAAAGATGCTCGGCCCAACAACACGGTGACCGTGTCGGCGGCCTGCAGTAAGGCTCCGGCGGCTTGTGCGGTTTCGGGGGTGATGCCGCCGCTGGGGGCCACGCCGCCTTCACCGAACATGGCCCGAATCGCTTCGGCGGCTTCGCCGGGGCGTACCCGTAGCGAATGCGCGGCGTAAGGGGTGAGGCCGGTGGCTCGGGGGGTGAGTTCTATGAGGGTCACCCCGTCGTGAACCACGGCGTGACGCAGGCGCAGATAAAGGGCGCCCAGTTCTTCTTTGGGGTCGGGGCCCATTAAGACCACCGTGCCTCCGGGAGTGCAGGCCTGATCAATGGTGGCTCGGGGCAGGCCCAGCATGAAGTGTGCAGGGAGGCCGTCGCAGAGTTGCGCGTCCACGTGGTCGGTGCCTAACACGCCTTTGGCCAATTTGGCCCAGGCGTATTGCGATTCGTTGGTTAAGCGTGCGCCGCCGATTACCGCAAGACGGTCGGGGTCGGTGTTGGCGAGTAGTTCGGCGGCGGCTTCGAGGGCGTGGTCCCATGAGGTGGGTTCTTGGTTGCCGGTTTCGCCGTTACGCATCAGGGGGGTGACGAGACGTTCGGGGTGTTCGTAGGCCTCGAAGATGAAGCGTTCTTTGTCGGATAACCAGCCCCAGTTGACGGCGTCGGAATCTACGCCTTGCAAGCGAAGCACCTGGCCGCGTGAAGATTCAATAGAGATGCGACTGCCAACGGAGTCCACCATGGAGGTTGATTCGGTTTCGTTGAGGTCCCAGGGGCGGGCTTTGAAGCGGTAGGGCTTGGCCGTTAATGCGCCGACGGGGCAAATTTGTACGGTGTTGCCGCTGAAGTATGAGCTAAAGGGTTCTTCGGGGAAGGTGTTGACTTCGGTTTGGGCGCCCCGGCCTTGGAAGTGGATGAGTTGGTCACCTGCGACATCGCCGGCGAAACGGGTACAACGGTCGCACAAAATGCACCGTTCGCGGTCCATGAACACATTTTCGTTGAGGGGAATTGGTTTTTCGTAGCGGCGTTTTTCTTCTACGAAGCGGCTTTCGCCGGGGCCGTACGCCATGGTTTGGTCTTGGAGGGGGCATTCGCCGCCTTTGTCGCAAACCGGGCAATCCAAGGGGTGGTTGATAAGCAGGAATTCCAGCACGCCGTCTTGGGCTTTGGCTACGGTTTCTGATTCGGTGTCGACCACCATGTTGGGGGTGCAGGTCACCATGCAGGAGGGTTGTAGGGCTGAGCCGCGTCCGGTATCGACTTCGACGAGGCACATGCGGCACATGCCGACCGGCTTGAGGCGGGTGTGGTGGCAGAAGCGTGGGATTTCTGTGCCCATGCGTTCGGCGGCGTCGATAAGGAGTTCGCCGGGGTGGGCCAGCACCGTTTCGCCATTGAGGGTGATTTCTACCCCGGGGGAGGTTTCGTCGCTCATACGTCCTCCGGGGTGGGGGCGGCGCTGACGGCAATGCTGTCGCGCAAGGTGATGAGTGCTTCGAATTCGGGGCGGAAACGGCGTAGGGCTGAAGAAATAGGAGCCACCGATGAGGGCCCGAGTGGGCAGATGGTGGTTTGTTTGGGCGGGAAGGGCACTGCTTCGAGGTCTTGGTCAGCGAAGGAGGCCACTGGGTAGGGTCCGGGGCTGATGTTGTCGCCGATGTCTTCTAACAAGTCGAGGTCGCTGGGGCGGCCTTGGCCTTCGTAGATGCGGCGTAAGACTTTTTCTTCCCAGGTGGTGCCTTCTCGACACGGTGCGCATTTGCCGCAGGATTCCCGAGCGTAGAAGCGCACCAGGCGTAGGCAGGCTTTAACGGCGTCGGTGGTGTGGTCCATGACCACGATGGCGCCGGAACCCAGCATGGAGCCGGCGGCTCCTACGGGGCGGGCTTCGAGGGGGAGGTCGAGGTGTTCTTCAAAAAACCAGGGGGCTGACCCGCCGCCCGGGATGAACGCTTTGAGGTCGTTTCCGTTGCGTATGCCTTGGCAGAAATTATCGCCGTAGAACAGGTCACGAAAGGTGGTGACTCCTTGTTCTACTTCGTATACGCCGGGCCGGTTGACGTGGCCCGAGACGGCGAAGAGCCGGGTCCCGGGGGAGGTTTCGGAGCCCATGGTTTTGTAGGCCTCGGCTCCGTTGTCCATGATCCAAGGCAGGTTGGCCAAGGTTTCTACATTGTTGACAATGGTTGGTTGGCCGTAGAGGCCGATGGCCGCCGGAAAGTACGGGGGCTTGAGGCGGGGCATGCCGCGGTTGCCTTCCAGGCTTTCGATGAGGGCTGTTTCTTCGCCCACGATGTAAGCGCCGGCTCCCCAGTGCAACACGATGTCCACGGAAAAATCGGTGCCCATGATGTTGCGGCCTACTCGGCCGTCGGCGTAGGCCTCGTTGAGGGCGGTGGCGATGCGTTCTTGGGCTAAAGCCATTTCGCCGCGTACGTAGAGAAAGCATTGGGAGAGGCCCAGGGCGTAGCAGGCGATGAGGCAGCCTTCGATGAGTTGGTGGGGGTCGCGTTCCATCAGGAGACGGTCTTTGTAGGTGCCGGGTTCGCTTTCGTCGCCGTTGACCACCAGGTAGCGGGGCCATACGCCTTCGGGACAGAATCCCCATTTGACTCCAGCGGGGAAACCTGCGCCGCCGCGGCCTAGCAGTACGGCGTCTCGTACTTCGCGGTGTACGTCTGCGGGGGGGCGAGCGAGTGCTTTTTTGAGCCCGTCGTAGCCGCCGGTGGCCAGCGAACGTTCGAGGGTGAACGAGTCTTCGAGGGCGAAGCGGCCGGTGATGAGCTTGGGGCCTTCGTTGTTTATGAAACCGGCGGCGAAAGCGGGGGCCTCGGCGGTCATGCGTTTTCCCCCGTTTCGGTAGGCATCCAGCCGGGGGCTTGGGCGGCTTCTTCGGGGGCCACGATGCCCGCTTTACGGTCGGCGGGTATGTGTTGCAGGGTGCGAGACAGTGTGCCGTGGTCGGGGATTTCTCCTCGGTCGCCTTGTTGGCCTTTTTCCATGGGACTGCGGCCGGCTCGTAATTCGGCCACTACTTCGCTGAAGGTTTCGGGGGTGGCCCGGTGGAAGTACCGGTAGTTGACGGTGAAGCAAGGGGCTTCGGTGCAGGCAGCCACGCATTCCACGTCTTCTAGGGTAAATAATCCGTCGTCGGAGGTTTGCCCGTCGGTGATCCCCAGGGCGGTTTCGGCGTGTTCGAGGAGTTCTTCGCCGCCCAGTAGTTGGCAAGAGATGTTGGTGCAGACGTTCACTAGGTAGCGACCTACCGGGTGGAATTTGAACATTTCGTAGAAGCTGCCGGTGCCGAGGACTTCGGCGGCAGTGGCACCAGTGAGTTCTGCTATTTGGGTCATGGCGTCGTTGGTGATCCACCCCTCTTGTTCTTGGGCAAGGTGCAGAAGGGGAATAATGGCCGAGCGGGCCCGGGGGTAGTGGCTGATGATTTCGTGGGCTCGACGAGCATTGAGTTCGGTGAAGTGGCTCATTAGCGGTCCACCTCGCCCATGATGGGGTCTACCGAAGAAATTACGGCTACCCCGTCGGCGATGAGCCCGCCTTCCATCAGGTGGGGCAGGGTTTGTAAATTTACAAAACTGGGGCCACGGATGTGCATGCGGTAGGGCTTGGGGGTGCCGTCGGAAACGATGTAGCAGCCCAACTCGCCGCGGGGGCTTTCTACCGCTACGTACGCTTCGCCTTCGGGCACATGAAAACCTTCGGTGAAGATTTTGAAGTGATGGATGAGTGCTTCCATTGATTCGTCAATGCGTACACGGGGTGGGGGGGTTACTTTTTTGTTTTGTACCCGGTAGTCGCCTTCGGGCATGAGGTCGAGTATTTGTTCGATGATGCGCAGCGATTCGCGTATTTCGTTTTGGCGGATGGCGTAACGGTCGAAGCAGTCACCCCAGGTGCCGACTACTACGTCGAAGTCCACTTGGTCGTAGAACATGTAGGGGGCGTGACGGCGGAGGTCCCAGGAGTAGCCGGTGGAACGCAAGATGGGTCCGGTGGCCGAAAGTGCTAGCGCTTCTGCCGGGTTGAGTACCCCGACGCCTTGGAGCCGTTCTTGAAAGATGGGCTGGTTGGTGAGCAGGGTGTCGTATTCTTTGAGGCGGGCGGGCAGCATGTCGAGGAGTTCTCGTACGTCTTGGCGCCATCCGTCGTGTAGGTCGGCCGCTACCCCGCCGGGGCGAATGTAGTTGTGGTTCATGCGCAGGCCGGTAACTTTTTCGAAGAAGCGCAGTATTTCTTCTCGTTCGCGCCACCCGTAAATCATCATGGAAACGGCGCCTAAGTCCATGCCGTTGGTGGCTTGGAATAGCAGGTGCGATGACACTCGGTTGAGTTCGCACATCAGCATTCGTATCCAAGTGGCGCGGGCCGGTACTTCGATACCTAAGAGTTTTTCTACGGTCAGCGAGAAGGCCAGTTCAGAAAAAAGCGGGGCGGCGTAGTCCATGCGGGTCACGTTGGTGGGCCCCTGCAGGTAGGTCAGGCCTTCGGCGGTTTTTTCCATGCCGGTATGCAGGTAGCCGATGACCGGCTTGGAGCGCATGACCGTTTCGCCTTCCATTTCCAGCATGAGGCGCAGTACCCCGTGGGTTGAGGGGTGTTGGGGGCCCATGTTGAGGATCATGCGGTGATCGTCTTCGGGGTTTTCTGGGTCGCCGGTTAGGGCTTCGGCGTCGTTTTCGTTCATGCGTAGTACGGCGCTTTGTTCGCGGCGGTGTACTCGTTCGGGGTCACCGAGGGCCAAGGTGAGGTCGTCGGCGGTCATCAATTTCCTACCGTGGTGGAGAACTGCACGGGGATATCGCCCACGGCGTGGTCTTTGCGCAGGGGGTGCCCTTCCCAGTCGTCGGGCATCAAGATGCGGGAGTGGTCGGGGTGGTCGGTGAAGGTTACGCCGAAGAGGTCCCAGGCTTCGCGTTCCATGGCTTCGGTGCCGGGGAATAGATCAAACAACGATGGCACGGTGGGTTGGTTGTTGCCGGCTTGTACTCGGAGGCGAATGCGGGTGCTTTGTTGGTGGTTGATGAGCGCCACCACTACTTCGAAGCGTTGGGGGGTTACGGCGGCCGGCAAGTCGGTGCGCCCGGGGTGGGTCAGGTAGTCCACGACAGTTAAATCGATAACCATGCAAAATCCATCTTGCTGGAGGACTGTGACCGTTTCGATGAGTTGGTCGGGGGCGGGGTGAAGCACGGTTTGGCCAAAGGATTCAGTGACCGGTACCCCGTAGGCCACCGGTCCAAGGTCAACTTCTTCAACGGTTTCTTGGTCGGTTTCTTCTGGGGGAGCGGTGTTTTCTTCGGTCATGCTCCCTCCTTTTCGCCCAGTTCTACCGACTGGTTTGCGGTGGGGGCGAGGGGGGCGAGGTCGATGGCTGCGCCGCCTTGGTTGGCGTCACGGCGGCGGGTTAGTTCGCCATTTTGAATGTTTTCGTGCAGGGTCAAGATGGCGTGCATGAGGGTTTCGGGGCCGGGAGGGCAACCGGGGGCGTAGACGTCGACTGGTACTATTTGGTCGACTCCTTGCACAATGGCGTAGTTGTTAAACATGCCGCCGCTGGAGGCACATACCCCCATGGAGATCACCCATTTGGGTTCCATCATTTGGTCATAAATTTGCCGCAGCACGGGGGCCATTTTTTGTGAGACACGACCGGCCACGATCATCAAGTCGGCTTGGCGAGGAGAGGCCCGAAAAACCTCCATGCCGTAGCGAGCCAGGTCGTAGTGGGCGGCACCGGTGGCCATCATTTCAAGAGCGCAGCAGGCCAAGCCGAAAGTGGCGGGCCAACAGCTGCGAGCCCGTGACCATTTGACGAGGTCTTCGATGCGAGCGGTAACGAAGTTGTGGTCGAGGCCTTCGAGGCCGTCGTTGGCGATGTTCTGGGTGTTGCCCAAAATGGGGAGTTGAGGCATTAGGTCAGCTCGTTTTCGTTAAAGCGGCCTTCGGTGCCTACGACTCGAATGCCGGCTTCCGCCGAGTTGGTCCGGCGAATGGTTGATTCCACGGTGCGCCCGGCCGAAATCAGCCCAGTGGGGCTTTCAGCAAAGCGCTGTCGACGGACGGGGCCCCATTCCAATGCTCCGTTGCCTATGAGGTAGATAAAAGATTCAAATACGGCGGCCGAAAAAATGACTACCGATATGAGACCAAAGAGGCCGATTTGGCGGTGGGCTATGGCCCAGGGGTAGAAGAAGATGATCTCTATGTCGAACACGATGAAGATCATGGCCACCAAAAAGAAACGCACGGGGAAGCGTTCGGGGGCTTCTTTTTCTGGGATGATGCCACATTCGTAGGGGGCAAGTTTTTTGTCGTTGGGGCTGCGGGGCGCCAACAATTTGGAGGCCACGAAACTCAAGGCGGCAAAGAGGGTCGCCAAGGTGCCTAAAGCGATGATGGGTAAGTATTGACCAATCATCTCAACACCTGCGAGGCGGCGACTGCGGGGGCGGTCACCTGGTCAGTTCCCGTTTTTTTCGAACTCCTCACGACGGGCCATAACCTCTTTGTCCCGTACGTGGAGCCAATAACACAGTGCGATAAAGATAAACAATGAGCCCAAGGCAACCAAAGCGGGGCGCAAACGCACCGAACCGAGGTCACGAACCATGATCACGGAGACCACTGATTTGGCTTCGTCAATCACCGGGCGGGTGGGGGTTTCCCCGGGGGCCACGGTGACGTGAACAACTTCTTGCAACTGCACCACCGTGTAGCGCACGGGGTGCGTAAGTCGAGCCGAACTGGTTATCCAGTGGGTGATGCGGTCAAGACGGTTGGGGTTTTCTTGCAGGGTGGGTTTGCCACCCATGGTGTAGGTGTCCAACATTTTAAAATCAGCGCTTGAGGTGAACCCCATGGAGGGGTGGTTCAATATGTCGGCTATTGCTTGGGCTTGCGCATCGCCGGCTTGGGTGGTGGCTAACAAATGCCAGTCGTTGAAGTCGTTAAACCCGGCGGCGTCGGTCACGTTGGGCGCCACGGTAGCCAATTCTGAGTGGGTGATAGTTTCGTTGCGGAGTTGGCGTGAGGCCTGCAAGGCGGCCAACTCGGCGTCGGAAAGGTCCGGGTTGTCGGCGGCGGAAGGCAGGGTGGCGAATTCGGCCATGGCGGTGGCGTCGCCGGATTCTAAGACCAACTCGTAGCCGCTTTTGAGGTCTTCAAGGTTGGGGAGCAAACGGGCTTCCAAAAGTGCGCTTTGGCCGAGGTCGCCCACGTTGATGTCAATCACTTGCCAGGAGGGGCTTTCACCTTTCCAGCCCGAACCGTACATCCACCAGGTGACGGCCAAAATAGTCATCCAGCCGAAGAAGGCGGCGAAAGAGATCAAGGTGCCGACCCGAATGCCGGTGTTGGTTGACAGGATCAACCAAATGGAACCCATGAAGGTGGCTACCCCGGTGGCGACCACTAAGGCGCCGGCAATGGTTGGGTCCCAGGCGATGCCGCCCAAAATAAGTAGGGCGCTCATCGGAGGCTCCTCTCGTAAGCCACTATGGCAGCGGCTTGTTCACGGGTCAGCAGTTGGCTGTAGTTAACGGATTTACCGGTTTCTTTGTCGAGCAGGTCGTCGTCGACCCGGCCTCCAAAGCCCGGCATGATGCCGGTGCCGCTGCGGGCGTTGCCGTAGCCCACGCCTACTTCAGAGCCAGAAAGCACGAAGTCGGTTTGGCCATCGGCGGTGGGGAAATGCGCTTCTACGCCAGAGAGGCTGGGGCCTACGTGGCCGGCGCCGGGTTGCCATCCGGTGAGTAGTCCGCCTTCGCTAAGGCCCGGCCACTCGGCTAAAAGGGCGTCGGTGCTGTCGGCGTTGGTGGCTCCGTAGGAGAACCCGGGTGTGTGGCAGCGTGCACAACTGTTGGCGCCTTGGGCGGCCGGGTTATTGAAGAGAAGTTCGCCGTAAGCCAAGTAATTGTCGCTTGACGGGTCAACCGCATCTTCGAGCCAAGCAGCTACGGCAGCGTCGATGTCGTCGGCGTCTATGGCGGCTGCTGCATCCATCATCACGATGTTGCGAACGCCGGTTTCTATGCCGGAGGCGATTTCTGCGGTGGCTTCGTCTTGGTCAAGTTGAATAGACCGCAGATAGACCACCAGTTGGTGAATTTGTTGTTCGGTCAGTGGGCCACCACCGGGAAGGCCCCAAGCGGGCATGGGGGTGCCGGGCCGGCCGTAGTTCAAAATGAACTCGACTTCGGATTCGTCGTAGCGGGAAAGCACGGTGGTTAGGGCCGGGGCTTTCCAGTCCACTTGGGCGACGAATCCGCCGTCGCTGTCTACCAGGGTGAAGGCCGCTACACCGCCTACGCCGCCGGGGCCGTGACAGCTTGAGCAGGCGCTTTCAAATTCTTGTCCGCCGCGGCTTTCGAAGCGACGTACCCAGGTTTCGGCTGCGTTTTCTTGGCGGGCCGGTTCCATGAGCCAGTACAAGGGCAGGATCATTGATACGGCGGCCAGGGTTACCAGCGACCAGCCGAGGTGAGAGTCCAAACGGCGGGTTTCGAGTTCGTCGTCGTCGTAGTGGGGGACGCGGTTGGCGGCGGTGTCTATTTCTGATCCGAGTTCTTGCTTGCCAATGCGGAAGCTGAAGAGCAGGTAGACGGCAAAGCCCACCACCACGATGGTGGCGAGGACCCAACCTATGGATCGTTGGGTGCTGGCGGCGAGGATAAGTGAAGTCATGTGGTTCTCGAGGTTCTCCTGGACAAGGCGGGCCTAGTGGCCGCCTGCCTCACTAATACAGTTGGGTCCTTCGGCTTCTTGGCCGGTGGTGTTGGTCCCGATGGGTGGGCCCTGGACGATGGTTCCGGTATCTACGGTGAGCACGCCTCCGTCGACGGAAACGGCGAATCGGTCCATGCCGCGCGGGGCGGGGCCGCCTCGTTTTTCGCCAACCTGGTTGTATTGCGAGCCGTGGCAGGGGCATTCGAACCATTGGGATGACACACAGTTGGGTACTCGGCAGCCCAGGTGGGGGCATTTTTGGTAGAGGGCAATTACGCCGGCGTCAAAGCCTTGGTCTACGCCAACGGTCATGCCGGTGAGTTCTACGGCAGAGTATGTGTTGCGGGCTTTTTCTACGGCACCGTTGGGGTAGGCGGTAATCCACATGCGGCCTTCGGGTTTGTAGAGGAACCCGTTGTTAGTTTTGATTTCGGCCAAGATTTCAATAATGTTGCCGACTTTAATTTTTGAGCCGAAGCCGCTGACCCCTTGTGGCCAGAGGAAGGCGATGCAGGCGGCGCCGAAGCCACTGAGGCCGAAGCCCATCATGCCTACCAGGCTGCGGTTGAAGAATTGTCGGCGGGTAACCCCGAGGGCTACTGGGTCGGGGGTTACGAAGGGCTCGTCGGGGGCCGAGGGCACTACCGGGGCGTCGGCTTCGTTGCGGGCGGTTACGGCGGCGGCTTCTACTTCACGGCCGGTTGGGCCGGTGTCGGCATCTGCATCGGCCAAAGCGGGGTTGGCTTTATCGTTGCGGCGAGCTTCTTTAGATAAGCCGGCTGCGCTGCGGTCGCGGCGCTTTGATGCTCCGACCAAAACGGCGACGGCCAAAACGGCCAGGATGATGATGGCGATAATAGACATAGTGCTCACAGTTCGAAGAAGAGGCCGGCGTTCCAGGGGAACACGAAGTTGAATCCAGGGCCACGGAAGAACGATCCGATCATGACCAGCACGGCCCAGAACATGAAGTGCACGGTCATAAGCGAGATAGCGAACTTGCGATCTTCTGGCTTCTTGGAAGGGTTTTTATCCATGTAGGGGGCCATGACCAAAAGGATCAAGCCCATACCGGGGATGGTTACCCCGGCCACCATGGGGTGGAACATGGTCAACAGTTCTTGCAGACCCAAGAAATACCAAGGGGCTTTCGAGGGGTTGGGGGTTTTGTTGAAGTCGGCTAACTCCAGCAAGGGAGCGTTGACGAAGATGGAGAACAGGGTGGTGAACAGGGTTATCGCTAGGGCGGCCAAGAATTCGATGACCAGCAAGTGGGGCCATACGTGGACCTTGTCTTGCGGGGTCATTTTTACGTCTTGAATCGACCCGGATTTTACGACGGTCAACAAGCGTTGAGTGTGCCCGTCGGGGCCGCTGCCCATGGCTGGGGCGCCGTCGCCTGCTGGAACTGCTTGACCAGTGGCTGGTGTGGTGCGATCTAAGAGGTTGGCGGGGATTTTGTCTCCGCTGGCTGGTGCGTCGCCGCTGGCTGCGGGGGCGTCGGCTGCTGGAGCGT
The DNA here is from genome assembly GCA_012959995.1 of Acidimicrobiia bacterium. Classification (NCBI taxonomy): domain Bacteria; kingdom Bacillati; phylum Actinomycetota; class Acidimicrobiia; species Acidimicrobiia bacterium. Next base: position 144,598 of record DUCC01000034.1, on the reverse strand, counting down.
CGCCTCCTTGGGCGGCTGCGGCTTTTGCTCGAGCTTCTTCGGCTCGTTTGCGGAGGTGTTCGGGTATCTCAGTCATGGTGTCTCCTCGGCCTAAAGAGGTCCAGAGATGCCGCCGTCTTTACGGACGCGCCAGAAGTGGATAGCCATAAATATGACCAGGACAAAGGGCAACATCAGTACGTGTAATACGTACCACCGCAACAATGTGTCGGTGCCGATTTCTACGCCGCCCAAGAGGACGAAACGTACTTGTTGACCAAATACCGGGGTAAAGCCCATCATGTTGGTCCCTACCGTTACCGCCCAGAGAGCGAGTTGGTCCCAGGGCAAGAGGTAGCCGGTGAAGGAAAGCAGCAGGGTGAATTGCAGCAACATGACGCCGATGACCCAGTTGAATTCACGCGGTGGCTTGTAGGCGCCGTGGTAGAAGACTCGAGCCATGTGTAGGAACACCGAGATGACCATGAGGTGGGCGGCCCAGCGGTGCATATTTCGTACCAAGAGGCCGAAACCGACGGCGGTTTGCAAGATTTGGATGTCGTCCCAGGCCTGTGCGGCGGTGGGGCGGTAGAAGAACATTAAGAAAATGCCGGTCACGGTGAGCAGGATGAACAAAAAGAAGCTCAACCCGCCGAGGCAAAGGGTGTAGCTGACTTTGACGGCGTGGCGCTTTACCTTCACCGGGTGAAGGTGGTAGAGCACGCTGTTCATGATCACGTATGAGCGGTTCCGGGGGCTATCGCTGTAGCCCTTGCGGAAGATTGAGCCAGGACGGAAGATAGACGCCCAGGCTTGTGAGCCCTTCATCTGTTCACCCATCTGACCCATGCGCTCTTGGAGCGCCTGCCCAGTTGATTTCTTGCCGTTTTCTTCGGCCACCGTTTTCTCTTTCCCCTGCAGAAGTTATTTAGATAGTTTTGTGTGTTAACCCAACCGCATCCCATAGCCGTAGCCATGAGTGTTGGTGCGCTGATGGGCATCTCCGTCGGCGCCGGCGGCGCTGATTTTACCCAGAATGATTACCCCAGTGGGGCACCGGTCGACGCAGAGTGCACACCGGGTGCAGGCATCGTCGTCGATGGTGAAGATTACGTGGTCGCTGGGGTCGTCACCGGGAAGTTCGGTGCCGTTGGCTTCAGCGATGGCCCCGGGTTGCACCATGTGGATGCATTTCCATGGACAGATGTCGACGCAGCCTTCGCACATGATGCATTCGGCTTGGTCGATGTGAATGAACTGTTTGGGTTTAACCGATTTGAGCAGCCAGTCGGCATCTACCTGATGAAGGACGTAGTCGTCGATGAAGGTAGGAAGTGGCGGGTTGGCGTCTACGAGGCTCACGCACCTGCTCCTTCTTTGAGCAAGGGGCGGCCGTATTCTGAAGTTGGGGTGGGGGCGGTTGTTTCTTGGCCACGTTCTTGCCAAGAGCGCCACATCGAAACGTTGCCGGCGAGGATCCCTATGTAGATGCCGACGGCGATGAAGTCGCGGAGTAGTTGGTAGGTGGTGGTGAAGGGGAGGGCCCATTCCACGATGCCTTGGTCGCCGGTCCAGAAGAGGGTGGGTCCGACTACGTAGCGGTCGGGGCGCCAGTTGAGTTCGCTGTCGGCCCAGGTGAGCCATTGGTGGGGTACGACGCCGTAGACCCAGAAGAGGATGAGGAAGACGTAGGTGGCGAAGGCCATGGCTTCGCCCCAGGTAAAGACTTTGTCTTGAGGGCAACGTTTTTGGTACCAGTTGACGCCCCAGACGAGCAACATGGTGACAATGATGGATGCGGCAAACGCGACCATGTCGTTGGTACTCCTCGCAAGACGAATAGGGACTTTGTGAAATATTGCACAAACCGGTGCGAACACCAGCGTAACCGACCGAGTGGGATCCAAGGCAACTTGCCAAGAGAACTCTGTCGACTTCTTTTTCTTACGTCCAAGTTCTATCACGCGGCAGGTGGCCCCTACCACCTCTGCCACGCATTCTCTTGCAACTTCTTTTTGAACTCTTTTGGCCGAGGTGGTCATTAAGACACCATTTGGCCTACCGTCCCCGCTACCCTGCCGAACGTGCCTAACGGTAAGTTTCGACCTACCGTCCATCATTAAAACCGTCGCCCCGGAGAACACGTTGACTGAAATACCTGAGCACCTATTGAAGCGTTCAAAAAAAGCGCGCGGCGATAAGTCTGATGCCCCGGCTGATACTGCGGCCGATAGCAAAGTTGTAGAAACTCCAGCGGCTGCTGCGCCAACGCCGGCCGCTCCTGTCGAGGAAGCCCCTCCGGCGCCCGTTGCCCCTTATGTTGCGGCCGCCAATGCTCGCAAGAAGATTCCTTGGTGGGCAGCCAGCGCCCTTATTTTGTTGCCGTTGTGGGCTTTTGCTTACGTGGGCACGCTTGAACGACCGCCAGAAGAATCACATGGCGTCTTGGCGGAGGGTGAACTTATTTATGGTGCTCGTTGCGCTTCTTGCCACGGTGCGACCGGTTCCGGTGGGGTTGGTCCTGCTTTTGATAGCGGCGACTTAGTCACCGTTTTCCCAGATGTAGCCGATCAAATTGATTGGATTGTTAAGGGTTCCGATGGCTACGGCTCGGGCAATGCTTACGGCGAGGGCCGTACCGTCAACGGGGGCATGCCTGGTTGGGGCGATGTCCTTACCGCAGAAGAACTACTCGGGGTCACGCTTTACGAGCGGGGCGTCTTGGGTGGGTCAGCGAAAGCAGTTGCTTTGGCTGAGGCCATTGACCACGCAGTGGCTGGTGGCACCATTGACTTGCCGGAACATTTTGACCCGGCATCCAGCACTGTTGAAGAACTTCACGAGTTGCTGGCCCCTTTGGCCAGCGACCACTAACCCATGGTGGCCCTCCCTTTGGGGGGCGGCTTACTAATGCAGGTTTTGTCTCATGGCTGAACACGTTTACGACCTTTTAATTGTGGGCGGCGGCCCGGCGGGTGCCGCTACCGCTTATTGGGCTGCTCAGGCGGGCCTTGATGTGGTTTTTGTGGAGCGCAAGGTTTTTCCTCGGGATAAAACTTGTGGTGATGGCGTGCCACCTCGGGCCGTACATCAACTCGAAGAGATGGGCCTGGCTGATGAGTTGGCCAAGTACCACAAGTTTGATGGCTTGCGGGCTATTGCCCATGGCCGCACGTTAGAGATGAAGTGGCCCGACCATGAGGTGTTTCCGAGTCATGGCTATGTGGTGCGGCGCTACGACTTAGATGCTTTTGTGGCCGACAATGCCGTGGAGGCGGGGGCCACGTTGTTGATGGGCACCGAGGCGGTGCGGCCCATGACCGACGCCAATGACCAGATAACGGGCGCCGTGGTTTTGGATAAAGCTTCAGATACGGAACACGAAATTCGGGCCAGGTACTTGGTTATCGCTGATGGCGCTAATTCTCGTTTTGGCCGGGCTTTGGGTACGGCCCGTGACAAGAGTTTCCCTATGGGTATCGCTATTCGAGGCTATTTTGAGAGCCCGTTGCATGATGATCCGTGGATTGAAAGTTCGCTCGATGTACGTGACCGGCAAGGTAATGCCATGCCCGGTTATGGCTGGATTTTTCCGGTCGGTAACGGCACCATCAATGTAGGTATTGGTTTGTTGTCCACTTTTCGCGATTACAAATCGATTAACACCAGTCATTTGTTTGAAGAGTTTGCTTATTCGTTGCCGGAGCATTGGCAGATTGACCCGACTTCTCCTATTGCTCCGCCGACTGGTGGGCGTTTGCCTATGGCTGGTTCGGTGGGCCCCAAGGCGGGCCCCAACTGGTTGGTGGTGGGCGATGCCGCTGGTTCGGTGAATCCGTTTAATGGCGAGGGCATTGATTACGCCTATGAGACGGGTCGTTTGGCGGCCGGTTTGATTGCCGAAGCGGTGGCTCGTGGCGATGCAGAAGTGTTGACCCGTTACCCGGGCATGCTTGACGAGGAGTACGGCGACTATTTTCGGGTGGCCAGTTTGTTCGCTCGTATTATTGGTAACCCGACCTTGATTCGTGAGTTGACCCGGGTGGGTATGCGCTCACAACCGTTGATGGAGTGGGCGTTAAGAGTTATGGCCAACTTGATGCGTGAGGAAGATGCGGGCATGGCGGAGGCTACTTATCGAGCTATTTCTGCCGTGGTACGGGTGTTGCCTGATCGGCTCATTCACCCTTAATTCTCTCTTTTTCCCCACCATGGTGCAACCGGGTTGTTTGGGCGGTGACAATAGGGAGATGAGTATTCATTCTGCTGCGGTGTGGCCCGAGTTGGTGGCCTTAAATGCCGACCAAGTTGACCTTTCGTTGGTTGACCGTTTTGTGGCCGACCCGCAGCGTGCGGAGTCTTTGAGTTTTGCGTTGGGCGACTTGTGGGTTGATGTCGCTAAGCATCCGATAGATGCCGCTACTTTAGATTTGTTGTTTCGCTTGGCTAAGCAGCGAGGGGTGCCGGAATTTTTTGCTGCCATGATTGGTGGCCAGGTGGTGAACCAAACGGAGGGTCGCCCGGCGTTACATACGGCGTTGCGGGCTTCGGCTGATGCGGTTATTGAGGTTGATGGGGTCAACGTGGTACCTGAGGTACATCAGACGTTGGGCCAGATGACTGCTTTTACTGATGCTTTGCGGGCCGGCCAGGTAACGGGGGCGACGGGTCACGCTATTCGTGCCGTGGTGAGTTTGGGTATCGGGGGTTCGCATTTAGGCCCGACTATGGCCGCTGAGGCGTTGGCAGAGTTTGCTGGCCCTCTCACGGTGCGGTGGGCCGCTAATTTGGATCGGGCTGATTTAACCCAAGCTTTGGCTGGCCTTGACCCGGCTTCGACGCTGGTGGTGGTTTGTTCGAAAACGTTTACCACGGCAGAGACTTTGGCCGCTGCTGAGCAGGCTCAGGCTTGGTTGGCTGCTGGGGTCGGTGACGATGTGTCGGCGCATTTGGCGGCGGCTACCGCGGCCCCCGAACGGGCGGAAGCGTGGGGGGTTCCGGCCGATCAAGTGTTTACTTTTCCTGAGTGGGTGGGGGGTCGTTTTTCGTTGGCTTCGTCGGTGTCGTTGGGTTTGATGGCCGCTATTGGGGCGGAGCGGTTTGGTGAGATGTTGACTGGTATGCGTTTGGTCGATGACCAGGTAGTGGCTGAGGAACGCAGCGTGCCGGTGTTGTTGGGGTTGTTGGATGTTTGGCATCGCCAGGTTCGGGGGGCGGCCTCGCGAGCGGTGGTTCCTTATAGTCATGCTTTGCGGCGCTTTCCTGATCACTTGCAGCAACTTGAGATGGAGAGTTTGGGCAAGTCGGTTTCGGTGGATGGCCGGCCGGTGGAGGGCCCCACGGGGGCGGTTATTTGGGGTGCGGCGGGTACCGATGCTCAGCATGCTTTTTTCCAGTTGTTGCATCAGGGGCCAGAGGTCATTCCGGTAGATTTCATTGGTTTTGCTCAGCCGGCGGGCGGGGTTAATGATGCTTTGATGGCCAATTTGTTGGCCCAAGCTGAGGCTTTGGCTTTTGGTCGGAGTGAACAAGAGGTGGCGGCTACCGGGGTGGCTCCGGCGTTGGTTCCTCACCGTACGTTTGCCGGGGGTCGTCCTTCGACGGTGATTTTGGCGCAACGGTTGACGCCGTCGGTGTTGGGTCAGTTGGTGGCTTTGTATGAGCACCGCACGGTAACGGCGGCTGTTTTGTGGGGTATTAACCCGTTTGATCAGTGGGGGGTGGAGTTAGGTAAACAGTTGGCGGTGCGTATTGCCGACGAATTATCTGACCCGGAGAGTTCTCCCAACCATGATTCTTCTACTAACAGTTTGATGGCCCGTTACCGGGAGTGGCGAAACCCTTCGTAGGGGCGCTGCTTGCTGCGCCCTATCGCTTTCTTGCTGCGTGGCATGGTGTCAGATACCATGTCACTCCCCTGCCTCTTAACGCAGTCGGCGGCTGCTTGGGCCAGGATTTCTAGGGTTTGGTCGATGATGGCGTCGGTGTGAGAGAGGCTGGGGAACAGTGCTTCGTAGGCACCGGGGGCGAGGGCCACGCCGCGTGAGAGTAACCCGTGGAAGATTTTGGGGTACACGCCGTTTTCGGCCAGGGCTTGGGCCTCGTCAAAGTTGGTGGGCAGGGTGTTGCCAAAAAATAGCCCGACCAGCGAGCCCACTCGGGGGGCTTGGGCGTCCACGCCGGCTTGGTTGAGCACCTGGGTGAATCCGTCGGCTAGCCGTGCGGCGGTTGCTTCGAGTTGGGTGTGGGCGGCGTGGTCTAAAAGCTCGAGCGTGGCCCGCCCGGCGGCCATGGCCAGGGGGTTTCCCGACAAGGTCCCGCCTTGGTACACGCCGCCGAGGGGGGCGAGGTGTTGCATGATTTCCCAGGGCCCGCCGAAGGCTCCTACCGGCAGGCCGCCGCCGATGACCTTGCCGAAGCACCACAGGTCGGGGGTGACGCCAAAGTATTCGCCGGCCCCGCCGTGCGATAAGCGAAAGCCGGTGATGACTTCATCAAAAATTAAGAGCGCACCGGCGGCGTCGCAAGCATCTCGCAAGCCTTGCAGAAAGCCCTCGGCGGGGGCTACCAAGCCCATGTTGGCTGCTACTGGTTCGACAATGATGGCGGCCACCGTGTTATCAATTTCGGGCACCACGTTGTAAGGGGCCACGATGGTGTCGGCTACTGCGCCGGCGGTTACTCCGTCGCAGCCGCTGAGCCCTTGGTTGGCTACTCCGCTGCCTCCGGCGGCTAGTAAGGCGTCGGCGTGTCCGTGGTAGCAGCCGGCGAATTTTACAATTTTGTCTCGGCCGGTGGCTCCGCGGGCCAGGCGCAGGGCCGACATGGTGGCTTCGGTTCCGCTGGAGACAAAGCGCACTGATTCCAGGCCGGCGATGCGGTCCACCACCATTTCGGCCAAGACAATTTCGGCTTCGGTGGGTGCGCCGTAGGTGGTTCCTTTGGCGGCTGCCGTGGTGATGGCTTCGATGACCTTGGGGTGGGCGTGGCCTAATATGCCGGGCCCGTAGGACTGCACGTAGTCAATGTATTGGCGCCCTTCGGCGTCAAAAATGTGGGGGCCTTTGGCGTGGGTAACAAAATAAGGGGTGCCGCCTACTGAGCCGAAGGCCCGTACTGGCGAGTTGACTCCTCCGGGAATAACTTTTTGGGCTCGGGCAAAAAGTTCAGCGTTGCTGGTCACTGCAGAGCCTCGGCGGCCCACCGAGTGAGGTAGGTAAGAATGAAGTCGGCACCAGCTCGTTTTATAGACAACAGGTGTTCCATGGCTACGGCATCGCCGTCTATCCACCCGTTAGCGGCGGCCGCTTTGATCATGGCGTATTCGCCGCTTACGTGGTAGGCGGCCAGCGGTACGTCTACTTCGGCGCGAACTTTGGTGATGACGTCGAGGTAAGCCATGGCTGGTTTGACCATGACCATGTCGGCGCCTTCAGAAATGTCGAGGAATACTTCCATCATGGATTCTCGAGCGTTGGCGGGGTCTTGTTGGTAGCCCTTGCGGTCGCCGCCGTCGGCTATTTCTACATCGACTGCGTCGCGGAAAGGCCCGTAGAGCGACGAAGCGTATTTGGCGGCGTAGGCCAGGATTGCCGTGTCTAAGTGGCCGGCGCTGTCTAGGGCGGAGCGGATGGCCGCTACTTGGCCGTCCATCATCCCGGAGGGGGCGGTCAGGTGGGCACCGGCGTCGGCTTGGGCGATGGCCGCTTGTTGGTAGAGCTCTAGGGTGGCGTCGTTGTCGACCGTGCCTTGGGCGGTGACGATGCCGCAGTGGCCGTGGTCGGTGTATTCGTCGACGCACAGGTCGGCCATGAGCACCATGTCGTCGCCCAGTTCGTCACGCAGGTCTCGTAGGGCTTGTTGCACGATGCCGTCGGGGTTCCAGGCTTCGGATCCCACGGCGTCTTTGTGTTCGGGGATACCAAACAAGATGAGCGCCGGTACGCCCAGGTCGCGGAGTTGCCGGGCTTCTTCGACCAGGCTTTGGCGGGTGTGTTGCACCACGCCGGGTAGTGAGCCGATGGGTTGGGGGTCGGTTATGTCTTGGCGCACAAACAGGGGGGCCACCAGGTCGTTTACCGAAAGTTGGGTTTCGGCTACTAGGCGGCGCAGGGCAGCGGTTTGGCGGAGGCGGCGGGGGCGGCGTTCGATCACGGCGCGATTCTACGAAGATTCAACCCGTAGCCCACTGTTGGGCCAAATCCAAGAGACCAGACAAAGAGAATTCATCGGCTTGATGGGTTTCAAAACCGTGTTTTTGGGCAGCGGCGGCGGTTACCGGGCCCATGCACAAAGCCACCAGTGGCTGGGGCTTGCTGCATAGTTTGCGGTAGCGCTCTACTGAGGAGGCCGAGGTAAAGAGCACGGCGTCGGCGTTTTGGGCGGGGGCGAGGGCGGCGGGTTGCACAGTAACTTCGGTGTTGCGGTAGGCCACTATTTGGTCGACTTGCCACCCGGCGGCTTGGAGGCCGTCGGCCACAGTCGCCCGAGCGGTTTCGGCGCGTACCCAAAGCACCCGGCCGGGCCCGGCGGGGAACTCGGCCACCAGGGCGTCGGCCACAAAGCTTTGGGGCACAAAATCTACCGGCCATCCGGCGTCGGTGAGCTGCCGAGCGGTTTGGGGCCCCACGGCGGCTAAGCGGGTGTGGGTCGGCAAGCCAGTAAGGGCGTTGGCCAGGCGTTGGGCTCCGTTGGGTGAGGTGGCGATGATCCAGTCGTACTGGGCGGCCTGGGCTAACGCCGTTTTTAGTGCTGCTCCCCCGTCGGCGGGTTCCTTGATTTTGCTGAGCGGTAAGGCCACCACGGTGGCGCCCCAGGCAACCAGTTGCTGGATTAACTCTGGTGCTTGGTCGGCGGCCCGGGTTACTACCAGGGTGCGGCCGGCCAGCGGGGTGTTCATGATTGGTCCAGCAGGGCGCCGCCGCCTTGGTCGTCGCGTAGGCACCGGGCCAGCGAGGCGCCCAGGGTTAGGCCGTCGGTGCTGCGTCCGCTGTCTCGCAGCAAGGTGGTGCCGTCAAAAGACGACATTGCTCCGGTGAGTAATATTTCTCCGTGGTCCATGACCGCATGGGCCGCTATGGGAAGGTCGCAACCGGCGCCCAGTTCGGCGAGGAAGGCCCGTTCGGCGCCCACGGTGTTCATTGATTCTTGGTTGCTGATGCTGGCCAGCAGGGTGGCGGCGGCTGCGTCGTCGGTGCGGCATTCGATAGCTAGGGCGCCTTGGCCTACTTGGGGCAGCAGTACTTCGGGCGGTAAAACGTCGACCACGGCGGGGGTCAGGCCCAGCCGGTCGAGGGCCGCTTTGGCCATGACGATGGCGGCGAAGTCGGCAGCTTTTTCTAGCCGGGTGGCGATGTTGCCGCGTAGTTCGGCAAAGTTTAGGTCGGGGCGCAGGTGGGCCAGGTGGGCTCGGCGGCGCACCGAGCCGGTGGCGATGATTGCCCCGGCGGGCAGGTCGGCCCAGCGGGCGCCTACCAATACGTCTCGGGGGTCGGCTCGTTCGGGTATGGCGGCCAGCACGAGGCCGGGGGTGGCGGCGGCCGGGAGGTCTTTGGCGGAGTGCACGGCGAAGTCGGCTCGGCCGTCGAGTACGGCGGCTTGTACTTCTTTTACGAACACGCCTTGGCCCCCCATTTGGTGCAGGGGGGTGGTTTGGTTTTGGTCGCCGGTGGTTTCTACCACCACGGTTTCAATTTGAACCTCGGGGTTGGTGTGGGCCAGCAGTTCGGCCACCCGGTTGGTTTGCCAAAGGGCCAGCGCACTGCCTCGCGTTGCGGCCCGCAGGAGCATAAAACTTAGAGGTCGAACAGGTCGCGGAGTGCTTCGGCTAAGCGTTCGCCGCGGGCCGTGCCGGCGGCGTCTTTCATGCGCACCGTGGGTTCGTGTAAGAGTTTGCCGATGATGCCGGCGGCTAGTGCTTCGACGGTTTGGCGTTGGGCGTCGTCGAGGGTGGCCAGTTTGGCGGAGAAGCGGTCGAGTTCGCCGGTTTGTACTTCGGCGGCTCGGGAGCGCAATGAGGCCACTAGGGGGCCGACGGATCGTGCTGTGGATTCGTCTACGTAGCGGTCCAGTTCGGTGTCGATGATGGCTTGTACGGCGGTGACCTCGCGTTGGCGTTGTTTGAGGCCGTGTTCGGCAAACTCGCGGAGGTCGTCCATGTCTAAAAGGGTTACTCCGTCGATTTCGCCGGCCGAGGGGTCAACGTCGCGAGGCACGGCGATGTCCACAATCAGGAGTTCACGATCGTTTCGGTGGCCGACGACGGCAGCTAGGTCGCCGTGTTCCAAGATGACCGAAGAGGCGCCGGTGGAGGTCAGCAGTACGTCGATTTCCGCCAGGTGAGTGGGGAGTTCGTCGAGGCGCACCGGGGTGCCGCCCAGGCGGGCGGCGACGTCTACGGCGCGGTCCCAGGTGCGGTTGGCTACCAGTATTTCGGCTACTCCGCCGCCGTTGAGGGCTCGGGCGAGGCCTTCGCCCATTTCGCCGGCGCCCAGCACGAGTACTCGACGGCCTTCGAGCCCGCCTAAGCGTTGGTCGGCCATGGCGACGGCGGCTTGGGATACTGAGGTGATGTGGCGGGAGATTCCTGTTTCGGTGCGTACTCGTTTGCCTACTTCGAGGGCGTGGCGAAACATGGGGTTGAGCACGGGGCCCACGGCATTTTCGGTGGCCGAGGTTTCCCAGGCTCGGCGTACTTGGCCGAGGATTTCGTGTTCGCCGAGTACGGCGGAGTCCAGCCCGGCTGCTACGGAGAAGAGGTGGCGCACGGCGTCGGCGTCGTAGAGGCCGGTCAGGTGTTCGGAAAATTGTTCGGGCGGGGCGTGCACGATTTCGGAGAAAAAGTTGTGGATGTCTTGGTAAGCGCCGTGGAATTTTTCGGCGAAGGCGTAGACCTCGATGCGGTTGCAGGTGGAGAGCACTACGGCTTCGGTGATGTGTTCGCGTGAGGTGAGGTCGGCGAGGGCTTTGGGTATATGCGAAGCAGCGATGGTCATGCGCTCGAAAACATCGAGCGGCACGGTGCGATGGTTGAGTCCTACGACTACGACCGACACGGTCGGGTCTCCTGGTTCTGCGCGGCGAGACGCAATGGGGGGCGGGTTTGCTTCGTGGGGTCAATCATCCCTGATTTTGGGTCGTTTGGCAACTTGAGAGCGCAGAGAAAAGGGTCACTTGTTTTGGCGTTGTTGGTGGTAGCCCAGGATGTGTAGTTCGGTGGCCAGGTCTACTTTTCGGACGGTGACCGTGTTGGGCACGGTGACTACCCCGGGGGCGAAGTTGAGGAGCGAGCGCACGCCGGCTTTTACCAGTTGGTCGGCGGCTTCTTGGGCGGCGGCGGCGGGGGTGGCAATGATGCCGACGGTGCATTGGTGTTGGGCTACTACTTGGGTGAGTTTGCTGAGGGGTTCTACTTTGAGGCCGGAAATTTTTTTGCCTACTACTTTGGGGTCAACGTCAACGAGGGCCGCTATGGGGAACCCGCCGTTGTTGAAGCCGTCGTAGCGACTGAGGGCTCGGCCGAGGTTGCCGGCTCCTACGATGACTACGGGCGAGGGTTGGCCGTCGCCGAGTACTAAACCAATTTGGCGCAGCAGGGTGGTTACTTGGTAGCCCACGCCGCGGGTGCCTGAAAAACCCAAGGCGGAGAGGTCTTTGCGCACGTTGTTGGCATTTACTCCGACCATGGTGGCCAGTTGTTCTGAGGACACGGTGTTTTGGTCGCTGGCCGCAAGGTCGGCTAACCCGCGGAGGTAGACGGGCAGCCGAGACACCGTGGCGGCCGAAACAGCGGGCGACAGTTGGGTGGTCATGGGTCAAACCTAGGTGCTGGCGGGGTGGCAGGAGGGTTTGTGGCCTCTACCGTCGCAGGGGTGACTTCACAAATGGCAGCCGCTGCTGCGGCCGGGTTGGTTGCTTTGGCTTTTACGGCCACGGTGTTTGAGCGTTGGTTAGATCGCCGACGTCCCCAAGATGCGTCATGGACGGCTGCTTTGTTGTTGTTTGCGGTGGCGGCTTTTGCTTTGTTGGCGGGGGCGGCGGGGGGCTGGTCGGCTGTTCCTTTTAAAGTTTTTTATGCCATTGGGGCGGTGGCTAATGTGCCGATTTTGGCTTTGGGCACCGTGTATTTAATGGCGTCACGGCCGGTGGCTAACCGTATTGCGGCGGTCACGGTAACCCTGTGTGCTTTTGCGGTGGGGGTGGTGGTGGCTTCGCCAATTGTTGGCGAGTTTGTGTCGGGCCAGTTGCCGCAGGGCAGTGCGGTGTTTGGTCCGGGGCCGCGTATTGCTGCTGCGGTGGCTTCGTCGGTGGGGGCTTTGGTGATCATGGTGGGTTCTGCTGTTTCGGCGGTGCGCTTGTTTGCTCTTGGCGGGGTTAAGCACCGGGGGGCTTGGGGCAATGTTTCTATTGTGGCCGGCGCTTTGGTGTTGAGTTCGGGTGGGGTGTTGAACTCGGTGTTTGATGCCATGACGGGTTTTGCTGTCACTTTGGTGGTGGGCGTTGTTTTGATTTTTGCTGGCGCCTTGTTGGCCACCGGAGTCAAACGCTCTTAATTGGCGAGTACGACAAACTGGAGCACGGCGGCTCCCAATATGGCCAGCAGCAAAATGGCGGTGGCGATGGTGGTTCCTAGGCGCATTAGTTTTCCTCTCGTTGGGTTAGGGCTACCGGGGTGCCGGTGGTTGAGGAGGCCGGTGGTTGACCGGCGGGGGTGATGAGCACCGGGTCGCCACAAGAAACTCCCAGGTCGGCGGCTGCTGAGGCGCGGGCTACCACCAGGGCGATTAGGCCGCTGGCGTCGACCATGAGCCCGAGTTTGCCGGGTCCTACTTGATCAAATCCGGTGACTTGGGTGGCGGTGCGGGGGCGGCCGGCCACGGTTATTTGTGCTGATGTGCCGGGCAGGTCTTCGGGGCCGATGTTGAGTTGAGCGTTGCCAAATTGGTCTATCCAGAGCACTTCGGCGTGCAGGCCTTCGGTGTCGGTGTGGGCGACTGGTACCACGCCGGGCACTAGGGTTCCGGGGTCAATGAGGTCGCCGAGGTCGGTGAGGTCGCCGCCGTTGGCTAGGTGCGCAGCGGCGGGGGCGAAGATGTCTCGCCCGTCGAAGGTGGTGGCGTCGCCGGCCAGGTGGATTGCCGTGTTGTTGAGCACCACGGCGCGGCTGGCTCCGCCCACCATGGCTACGGCGGGGGCCAGCAGCCCGTTGTCGGGGCCTACTAATACTGATTGTCCGCCGCCGACTTCTACGGCTACTGGTCGGCGGTCGCTGCCTACGCCGGGGTCGACTACGGCCAGGACTACGCCGGGGCACAGGTATTCGACGCTGCGGGCCAGGGCTAGCGAGCCGGCGCGTATGTCGTAGGCGTCGATGCCGTGGGTGATGTCGATGACTTTGGTTTGCGGGGCGAGGTCGGCCAGCACGGAGTGCACGACGCCCACGAATTCGTCGGTGGTGCCGTAGTCAGAGAGGAAAGAGATTACCGGGTTTTTGGTGTCCATTTTCAGGTGGCGCCGAGTTCTCGGGCGCGTTGGGCGGCGGCGCTTACTACTTGTTGAATCAGGTCACCGAAGCCGGCTTCTTCGAACACGGCGAGGCCGGCGGCGGTGGTGCCGCCTTTGGAGGTCACGTTTTGGCGGAGGGTGGCGGCGTTGTCTTCGCTGGTGGCTAGCAGGGTGGCGGCGCCCAGCAGGGTTTGTTGGGTGAGTTCTTTGGCTATGGGGGCGCTGAGCCCTTCGGCTTGGGCGGCGGCCATGAGTGCTTCGGCGAGCAGGAATACGTAGGCCGGGCCGGAGCCCGACAGCCCGGTAACGGCGTCGAGGTCGGTTTCGTCGACCACTACCACGGTGCCTACGGAGCTCAAGATGCTGGTGGCCCAGTTGAGGTCATCGTTGCTGGCGTTAGTGCCGGCGGCGATGGCCGCCGCGCCCAGGCCGACCAAGGAGGGAGTGTTGGGCATGGCTCGCACTACGGCGGTGCCGGGGGCCAGGCCGGCTTCAAGGGTGGCCAGGGTGACCCCGGCAGCGATGGACAGGGCGCGGCTTGCCTCTGCGCTGGCCAGGGTGGCGCAGACGGCGGGCACGATGTGGGGTTTTACGGCGATGAGGGCGTCGACGCCGGTGAGGGGTTCGCTTCCAACGGAGAGTCCGGGGTGGGCGGTGGCCAAGACTTGGCGGCGGTCGGCGTCGAGTTCAACCACGTGCAGGGTTTCGTTGCTGGCCCATCCGGTGGCGGCGAGGCCGCCCAGCAGGGCTTCTCCCATGTTGCCTCCGCCGATGATCTGCAGTCTTGTGTTCATGTGGAGGAATCTACCTGATGCGAGGGGCCTCGGACGAACGTGAACCCGGTGGCTTTGTTGGTGTCATCGCACTTCCCCGATCGAGAACACCAACCCGGTCACCGGGCTCATTGTGCATAGTAGACTGAAATGTATTGAAATGCAATATAAAGTTACTATTTCTTGAACCGGCTAGCGAAACCGATACGTAGGGCAGGTTGAAAGCAGTCTTCTACTGCTACCCAGAAGGTTCCTAAGATGCGGTCGAGGGTGGCTTCGTTTACTTCTGCGGCTGGCAGAGCCCCGGTGAGGTACACGGCGTCTTCGTGGCCGATAGAGAAAGCAGCACCTGCCAGTTTTCGGTTGCGGCGCAGAAAGTATTCGTAGAAGGCGGCGTGATTTTCTTCGGGTTGAGCCAGCACGTAGGTTTCGAAGTGCACCATGCGTTGCTTCAGGGTGAAGTGCAGCATGATCGATTCTTTTTCTTCGCCCAGTAGACGGGCCAGCCAGCGGTGTTGGTTGAGGCTGGGGTCGGCGTCGTATTCGACGCTGGCCAGTACTGGGTTGTCGGCCAGGCGGGCGGCCAACCAGTCGGTGATGAGTGTTTGAACGGCGCTGCGTTGCTGAGGAGTAAGCGGCGGGGCGTCGTCCATGGTTTAGTTGCAGTCAACCAGCGCTCGGGTGGACCGCTCGTCACAAACATTGCGTAACCGACGGGCGGTAGCCGACCAGGTGTAGGACCACGAATGTTCGGCGGCTTGGGCAGCCATTTCGGTAGCTAACCCAGGGTCATCGAGTAGCACGGATACCGCATGGGCGTAGTCGGCGGGGTCACGGCTTTCTATGAGAAACCCGGTGCGGCCGGGGTCTACCAGGGTGCGCAAGCCGCCGACGTCGGCGGCCACTACGGGAACCCCGCAGGCTGCTGCTTCAAGGGCTACCAGGCCAAAGGATTCGGAGCGGCTGGGCATAATTAACACATCGGCTGCTCGATACCAGGTAGACAGCAGGTGGTGGGGTTGGGGCGGCACGAACAGCACTCGGTCGGTGAGGCCGCGGTGGGCCACCAGGTTGCGTATTTCTTTTTCGGTGGCTGGGCCGTCTTGGCCGCTGGCTCCGCCCACAATAATTAGGCGAGCAGTGGGGTGGCTGGTTAGTTGGGCCAGGGTTTCGATGGCCACGTCGATCCCTTTGAGAGGTTGGATGCGCCCGACGAAAAGTAGTACCGGGTCGGGGCCGAGGCCGATGGCGTCTCGGGCGCCGCCTTGGTGTCCGGGGGAGAAAAAGGCGTGGTCTACGCCGGGGGGCACTACTTCTATCCGGGCTGGGTTGGCGCCGTAAAGCGAAACCAGTTGGTTTACTTCTTCTTCGCTGTTGGCCAAGATGACGTCGGAGCATTGAATGACCGCGGTTTCGGCTTCCATGCGGCCGGGGGGCTCGTGGTCGCCGGTTTCGGCTTTTACGCGAGCCAGGGTGTGGAACACCGTGGTTAACGGCAGGTCGAGTTCGTGTTTGAGGCGATGGCCGGCGACGCCGCTGAGCCAGTAGTTGGCCAGCAGTCCGTCGAATTCGCCGTGGTTGCGTATCCAGTCGGCTACTCGGTCGGCAAACTCATCAACGATCTCGGGGAGGTCTTCTTTGGCGAGGTCGAAGGCGCCGGCCGTTATGTGCACCACACGAAAGCCGGGTTCTACTTCGACTACTTCGGGTAAGTCGGCGGCTACTCGGCGTACGAATACGGTGGATTGCCGGCCGGTTTGGGCGAGGGCGGAGACGAGTTCTCGCACGTAGACGTTCATGCCGCCGCCGTCTCCGGAGCCGGGTTGAATGAGCGGCGACGTGTGGAGAGAAAGTACGGCTAAGCGGTGCATTAGCGGCCTCCTGAAACGGGAGGCAGTAAGGCCACTTCGTCGGTGGCAGTGACCGGGGCGTCGGGTTGGGTGGCGTGGCCATTTAACCAGAGTTTACAGTTGGGGAGCTGCTGGGCGAAGTCTGGGCCGAAGCGTTGGGTGGCCGCCGTGATGATTTCTTCTACTGTGGCGCCGTCAAAGTCTGCCGTGCCGGTGCCGGCCGCTACCCGTATAGAGGCGAAGAGTCGCAATACTGCCATTCGCTTAGTCTAGGAAGTGTTAGCCCATCTCTGCGAAGTGGCCGTTTTCGGCTACCGTCAAGCGGGTGACTCGACTGCTGTTAGTGCGCCATGGTGAATCTGAGTGGAATGCGTTGGGTAAGTGGCAGGGCCAGGCTAACCCGCCCTTGACTGATAAGGGTCGCCGTCAGGCGCAACAGGCGGCTGGGGTATTGGGGGCGTTTGATGCCATTGTGGCGTCGACTTTGCAGCGGGCGGCCGAAACGGCAGCCATTATTTCTGAAGCCATGGGGGTGGGCCCGGTGTTGGTGGAAGAAGATTTACAAGAGCGTTCCGCCGGGCCGTGGCAGGGGTTGACCCGGGTGGAGATCGAACAGGGTTGGCCAGGGGCGTTGGAGAGCGGCCATCGCCCGGAGGGTTACGAGTTGGATGAACAAGTTTTAGCGCGGGCCCACGGGGCGTTGTTGCGGGTGGTGGAGGCCACGGCGGGGGCCGATGAGGTACTGGTGGTTACTCACGGCGGGGTGATTTATGCCGTGGAGGGCGGGGCGGCTATCCCGATGGTGCGTATCCCTAATTTGGGGGGCCGCTGGGTTGAGGTAACCGACGGCGAGTTACGTCTCGGTGATCGGGTTGATTTGGTGGGCGACGGCACGGTCCCCGACTTGCTCTGAGGGTTCGCTGGTCTCGTTGTCGGCGAGACTGCTCATGATTTCTTCGGCGCCGTCGAGGTCGCCGTCGGCTACTCGGTTCATGGCGGCTTCTATCGTTGCCAGGTCGGCTTCGAGGGCGTCCAGTTCGGGGTCGGCTGGTGGTTCGGCAAAAGCCGCCGTGGTTTCTTCGCTGGGTTCTGGTTCGGGGGGATTGTTCTCTTCGTTCACCTTGGCGAGGGTAGCGTCAGGGCATGGCTTCTCCGTTGATCCTCTTGCCTCCCTCTGAGGGAAAAGCCCCGGGAGGCGATGGGCCGGCGTGGGAGAAAGCCGAGCAGTCTTTTGACGAGTTATTGAAACCGCGGCGGCAGGTGTTGGCGGCGCTGCGTAAAGCTATGAAAGAAAACGAAGCGGCCCGCACCAAATTGTTGGGGGTTAAGGGCGAGCGGGTAGCGGAGGCCACGGCGGCTAATTTGGTGGCGCATAAGGCGGCGACCTTGCCGGCTATCGAACGCTATACCGGGGTGTTGTATGACGCTTTAGATTATTCGTCGTTGCCGGCTGGGTTGCGCAAACGGGTAGATAAGCAGGTAGTGATTTTTTCTGGCCTGTGGGGGGCGGTGCGGCCTAAAGATGCGTTACCGGATTACAAACTGAAGATGGGCGCCAAACTGCCAGGGTTTGGCCCGCCGGCTCGTTTTTGGAAGCCCTTGTTGACGGCGGCGTTGGCCGGCCCAGCAGCGGGTTGTGTGTGGGATTTGTTACCCAACGAGCATTCGGCGGCCTGGGATTCGTCGGTGGCTGGCTCTCGCATTCGGGTGCGTTTCGTAGATGATGTAGAAAAAGACGGTGAACGCAAACTGGTGACGGTGGCCCATTGGAACAAACTACTCAAGGGCGCTTTGGTGCGTTACGTGGTGGAAACCCAACTCACCGACCCGGCCGGGCTAGCGGATTTCACCCACCCCGAGGGCTACGTCTACGCCCCCGAACTGACCCAAATCTCTGGCCCCCTCACCGAAGTCAGCTTGGTAGCAGTGCGGTAGCAGCAAGCGGCGCCCCTACTGGGGCGGGCCGAGGACTTTGGTTATTTCTTGGTTGGTGAAGCGGCCCTCTGGGTCGAGGCGAGAACGTAAATCCTGAAACTCCCCCCAACGCGGGTAACGGCCGGCCAGGGTTTCGGCGGTTTGGTAATGGAGTTTGCCCCAATGGGGGCGGCCTTCGAACTGGTTCATGATGGCCTCCACCCCACGGAAATACTGTTCGTACTCCGTGCCATGAAACACGTGCACGGCAATATAAATAGTGTCCCGGCCCGACGCCGTAGACAAAGAAATATCGTCGGCACCCAACACCCGAACTTCTAGCGGAAAACTCACCGGATGATCCAAGGTGTCGATCAGCGCTTGCACCTGGCGAAATGCCTCCAAGCCATCTTGGCGCGCCACGGCATATTCCATTTCGTAAAAATGCACCCGGCGGGGGCTGGCAAACACCTCGTAACTAGTAGTTATGTAGTTCGCTGACCCTTCATCGGGCACCATCATGGCGTTAAACCTCGGCACCAGCGAAGGCCGCAACCGACCCAAATGGTTCATGGCCCCAAAAGCTACGTTTTCTAACAACTCTTTGTTTTTAAAATGCTTCCACTTACGCCGGGCCGCATGGCGCCGATTGCGGGGCGGCGGCGGCTCCTCTTGGGTGCGGGTATTGCGTTTCAACAAAGCATTTTTGGTGTGGGGCATCCAAAAAAATTCGGTGTGGTCAGTGTTCTCAGCGAACTCATCGAAGTTACTTAACAAATCGTCAATATTCATAACCTCTTCACGGGCCTGCAAATTAAAAGCCGGCACACACTGCAAGGTCACCTCAGTCACAATGCCCAAAGCCCCCAAACCCACCCGAGCCACCTGCAACATTTCAGGGTTTTGCTGCTCGTCACACACCAGCACCGAACCATCAGCGGTCACCATGCGCAAACCCACCACCCCGGCAGCAATGCTTTGAAAACCCAAACCAGTGCCATGCGTAGAAGTCGCAATAGCCCCCGCCACCGACTGGTACGCAATGTCACCCAGGTTCGGCATGGCTAAACCCGCCGCATCTAACAACGGGTTCAAATTAAACAAACGCATACCCGCCTCAACTCGAGCCAAACCAGAATCACGATCCAACGAAACCACCGAAGCAAAGTCATCCAAAGTAACCAACACCTCGTCGGTTACCGCAATAGCCGAAAAGGAATGGCCGGCCCCCACCACACGAACTTTGCGGCCCTCAGCGGCCGCCGACCGCACCAACCCCACCACCTCTTCCTCTGACCGAGGACGCTCAATACGCACCGGATGCGCCACCTGATTACCCGCCCAATTGCGCCACGAACCATCATCACGAAACCCGGTGTGCATGCCCGGCATTTTCATTTTTTTACCACCCTCGCAAATCGATCGGCCACTCATCAACAACTTCAGCATCGGCAACCAAGGCTGCCTCGGCCACCGGAACCTCCGTCGCTATATACATCTTTTCATGTTTAGCCATAGTCGGGTCAATGTGGGCGGGCCGCAGCAACACCCGGTCCCCCACCTGCCACGAACCATTAACCAACACGGTGTGCTCATCGGCGCAATAAAGCACCTCGCCCTCACCCACCAAAGTGGGCGGGCCGGAATCCATAGCCAACGCCTTCAACCCGGCGTCCAGCACCGCATGGCCACCCGAACCCAACGAAATCACCGAAGCCAACACAAACAAGCCCTGTGTAAACGGCAAATCTAAACGGCCATAATCGGTGTCCATCAACACGTACGACCCGGCCTGCAACTCGGTCACCACCTGGTTGCAATCCCAAGAACCCGTACCGCCGCCCGAAACCACCTCGCCGCCTACCGCTTGATGGGCTTCGGTAAGCACCGCCATAGAACGCTCCACCCCAGACACCCGCCGCTCGGTATCGGCCACGTGCATCAAATGCCCCTCGTAACCCATAACGCCGCGTACCTCTAGTCCCGCCGCCCGAGCCGCATCACCCAACCGGCCGGCATCAGTCACCGCACAACCGCCGCGCGGCATACCCACATCAACATCAATCAACACCTCACGCACCCCGCCGGCCGCCGCCGCGGCAATGGTCTCTGGGGAATCCACGGCCACCGTGACCCGCGCCGGCCCCGCAGCCACCAACGCCCCCAAACGTTTTGCGTCTAACACCTGGTTAGCCAACAACAAGTCCCCGCCTAAACCGGCGGCCGCCATGCCCTCCACCTCGGCCACCGTGGCGCAACAAAACGCCGTATGGCCCGCCTTGGCCAAACGCTGCGCCAACGTCGTGGACTTAAACGCCTTCACATGGGGACGCAAAGCCAACCCCGGCCGCCGAGCCGCCATGGTGGCCACGTTGGCTTCAAAAACCGTTAAATCGGCTACCAAAGCCGGCGTTACCAATTCACTAAAATGCATTGCGGCCTGCCTTTCCTAAATGGGTTTCTCGCCACGATAAACCATCCTCAACATTGTGGTCACGCGGCAGCCCTAATACTTTCTCGGCCACAATGTTGCGTTGAATAGCAAACGTGCCGCCGCCAATGGTCAAAGCCGGAGAAAACAAAAAACCAAAATGCCAATCAAACGATTGACCCCCCGGGCCCGACCCCGCCAACATGCCGTCCGTACCAGCACAAGCCTTAGCCAAGGCCATCACCCTTTGCCCATGATCATCAGACATTGCTTTTTGCACCGACGCCTCCGGGCCCGGAGTGCGCCCCGCCAACTGAGCGGTCAAGGTACGCAAGCGATTCAAACGCAACACCTCGGCTTCGCATTTCAACCCCGCCAACTCTTGACGCATAACCGGATCAGCGCACCCCCCGTTACTGCGCACCACATTGAGAAGATCCTCCGCTGAAGGGCCCCGCCCCCACAACGACCCAGCCGCCGACAAACGCACCCGCTCATTAGCCAACGTCACCTTGGCCAAACGCCAACCCTCGCCCTCGGCGCCCACCCGCAGAGACGCCGGCAAACGCACATCATCAAAAAATACTTGATTAAACAAATGACTCCCTGTGGCATCCACAATCGGCGTCATGGTCAACCCCGGCAAATCAGTGGGGCAAATAAAATAAGAAATACCCTCATGTTTGGGCACCTCAGGGTTCGTGCGGGCAATCAGAATCCCAAACTGAGAAAGATGCCCGGCGCTTGTCCAAATCTTTGACCCATTCACCACATATTCGTCACCATCACGCACCGCTCGAGTCGCCACGTTGGCCAAATCTGACCCCGCATCCGGCTCAGAAAACATTTGACACCAGATTTCTTGGCCTGTCAACAAAGGACGCAAATAACGATTCTTTTGCTCCTCGGTACCCGCCGTAAGCAAGGTCGGCCCAGCCCAGCCAATACCTATCTGGTTAGCGGGGCGATGCACCCTTGCTTTTACTAACTCGTCATCAATAATGATCTGATGCAAGGGGTCGGCGTTTAGCCCCCAAGGCTCTGGCCAATGCGGCACCACATAGCCGGCGTCCACCAACTGGGCGGCCGTTGGTTGCGGGTGCTCGGCCAGCCACTGCTGTACGGCGAGCCGGCGTGAATCATTGGTTGGTGGTAAATCAAAATCCATGAAAACAACCATATGTTACCGCTCCGCTAAACCTCAATACCGGAGCGCTGGCCTGCTTGGGCGGCCAGAGCCAACAGAGCCCCCGCCAAAACCACCGCACCCACTGCCCCTCGAAAGGTAAGGGCCTCATGAAGTAAAAGTACCCCCAGTAGAAAAGCCACCATCGGCTCCACCAAACTCATGACCGCCGTGTCAGCCACCAACAGGCGCTCCGCCCCATAGGCATAGATAGCAAAAGCCAACGCCGTGGCCACCAAACCCAAATAAAGCACCACGCTAAGCCCCGTTGGCGAAGCGACCCATGAAAAATCTGCCATCAAACCTATCGGCAACAACAAAACCGCTGATAAAGAAAGTGCCGCACCCACCACCAACAAAGGTGCATGATCTTGAAACAATCGCCGAGTAGCCACAATAAATACTGCGTAAGACAACCCAGCGCCGGCCGCCGCAGCCACCCCGCCATAATCCATCGCCGAAAACCCGTTGCCACCCACCAACAACACCCCACCAAAAAGCGCCACCGCGGTGGTAAGCACCCAGCGAAAACCAAGCTTTTCCGCGTAAACCAGCCACCCCAATAAGCCAGCAAAAATTGGGGCACTACCCATGGTCACTACCGTCCCTACCGCCACCCCCGTCTGCTCTGCTCCAGCAAAAAAGAGCGGTTGGTAAGCGGCCGTAGCCACCCCGGCCACCACCAGAGGCCAACCAAAAAAAGTCGGCCTCTTTTTCGTCACCACCATAGCCACCAACAAAAGCACCGGGCCACCCAGTGCCATGCGAAGAAACCCCACCGACAGCGGAGAAGAGCCATCAGGCCCTAAAGCCTGCGCAGTACCCGTAGACCCCGTAAGAACCATCGCCGCAGCAATCTGTGCCGCTGGCGAAACTCTCATACTCGGCAAATGGTGTCACCCTTAGTAATGGTGCCGGGTTGCACAACCTTGGCATTAATGCCCCGCAGGCAAATCTCTCGGCCCGCAGAAGAGTTCACAAACCGCATGGCTTCCCCACCAAAACGCTCTACAAATTTGGCGCACCCGGTATGCGGTTTAGCCGTCACCTCAATAACCGCTGTGCCGATTTGCAGTCGGGTGCCGGTGGGCAAATTGGCCGTTGATAAATCAATATCTACCACCATTTGATCGCCCGCCATAGGCATGTGGCTTTCATCGCCAGCAGCCACCAAACGCAACACCCGGGTATTCATTAAGGTCAACTGCGCCTCGGGGTCCGGTGAATTATCAGAGGTGCTCGAGGAGGGTTTACGGCTCCAATTGTCGCCCACCATGCCTTCTTCTAAAGACAACTCTGCGGCCTCTAACACCTCACGGGCATCAATTTCAGGGCGGCGCACAATGAGGTCAAGGGTGCCGGCGTCTTTTGGCGAACCCAGCGCCTCAACGAGGCCCGCTTCAAGTTCTTCGGTGGTGAGATGACGAACCATAAAAATTACTCCCTTGGTGAACGATTACTTTTGAAGCCTAGACCGAGTTACCATCCGCCGCCGCCTCCGCCACCGCCGCCGCCACCGCCACCACCACCGCCACCGCCGCCGCCTCCACCGCTGGGGCTGGTGGAACTCGTACTGGTGGCTGAATCCAAACTATGAGCCACCCCCGCAAACGCTAAATCACCCGCCCCCACCACATCATTAAACGCGGCAGCAGCCAACTGCTCGCTCCAATGCTCATACTCGCCCAAGGCAGCCGCCCAAGCCGTGTACTCACGCAACCGACCTTGTTCAGCTGCCCGCTGCACATGCTCTGCTTCTGACTCAGCCAAAAAGCGGCGAAACCCTTCAACCTGTAACCAAAGGCCGGTTCCTCGAGGGCTCCGTGTATGTAGTTCGCCCGCCCCTAAAGCACACCCAAAGCCAAAACCAGAAAAGAAGGCAAAAGAGGCGAAAAAACCGGGAAGCGGCGACGACAAAAATATTGCCGCCAACGGCAAAGGTGCGAAAACCCCGAAAACCAATAACAAGATGCCCACTGCTCTTACCCACGGCACCCGAGTGCTGGACTTTTCAACCCATAAACCACTCGATGTTCGCCACTCTTGCAAGTAGTTCTCTAAACCCGACGAAGAACGGCCACCCCAAAACTTGGCAAATTTTCTATCAAAACCCGACAACACTATTTCTTCACCATCAGCAAACAAAGCGCCTAAAAGGGGGGAACTGTTTCCGTCGGAGGTGTTTTTAAGCACCCAAGCAGAACGCTCAGGGTCTTCATAAGCCTCAATGTTGCCCGCCAATACCTCCTCCAACAGCCAAGCCACCTTTTGCTTATGCTCAACTTTTTCAAAATACAACACCCCACCTTGGGCCGCAGTGAGTTCGCTCGGCGGAGCAAAACTCAGCGCAGCCATCTCCATCAACTCATCAACCGTTACTTTGCGAACCCGTTCGCCGGGTGCTCCTCCACCAAAAGCTGCCGTAGTA
The DNA here is from genome assembly GCA_012959995.1 of Acidimicrobiia bacterium. Classification (NCBI taxonomy): domain Bacteria; kingdom Bacillati; phylum Actinomycetota; class Acidimicrobiia; species Acidimicrobiia bacterium. Next base: position 120,534 of record DUCC01000034.1, on the reverse strand, counting down.
GCCCCACCTTCTCTCACCTGTTCGCTCCCCAAACGACGCAAAACAAAGAGCGCCAGCATGCCCCCAACCCACAGAGCAAACATGGACCCAAAAAATATATTTAGCCACCACCGAAAACTAATTTGAAGACCCTGTGGCGGTAGCGCCGGAGGCACCGGCAAAACCAACTCACCCGGCAAGTCGTCGCCTATTTGCGCTCGCAAAGTAAGACCTGTCTGCTCAGGAAGGTTCACCACCGCGGCCCGTAAATACCCCGGTGCCACCACCTCAACCGAACATTCGGTAGCAGAACCAGCGCTCCCAAAATGGCAGGTAGGGGCCAACAACTCAAAGGGCGCCACCATATGAACCTCAGCCGACTCAATGGGCATTTCCCAGTAGTAACCCACTGCATCCCACGCCATTTCTTGATCGATTATCAGCGAATCCAATGCGTATTCCAAGGTGTACCGGTGGGCCCCCGAAATAGTTTCGTCGGGATTACCAATACGCACCCGAAGTTCATCCCCTGGCTCGTAGTCCTTATCTAACGTACCTACCTGCACCATGGCCACGTGAGAAGAAGCCGACGGCGAAGTCACAGAAAGTAATGCCTCCGGTGTCAACCCCGGAATATCGCGGTAAATGCCGTGCCTTCCGGCTGCTCCTGACTGGTAATCGATCACCTCGGTAACCACGGCGCGATCAGTACTTTCAAACTCGGCCACCACCCAATGATTATCTAATTGTTCTGAGTTAGTTACCACTACAGAAATAAAACCAAGCACCCCGAAAAGAATGGCCAACACAAAACTAAAAAGAAAAATATGAATACCGCGAAAACGATGGCGAGCCTTTTTCATTACCAATCACCGCCGCCACCGCCGAGAGTCACTGCCCAAGCCACGCCCTCTCGTAAACGCCGCTGACCAGCAGCCTCTTCCACATATTTGATTTCCGGCTCAGTTAAGAAGCGACGAAACAAGCTCACTCCGCACCCCGCCAGCAACCAACCTCTGCGTCGTGCCTTAATGGCCAAAGTTTAAACATTGACGGAAATTAGAACTCTACGCTGACCGGGCCGCGGGCCTCGCCGCCCGCTTCGAAATACTCCCGTTCGGTAAAACCAAACAGTGAAGCAATAATGTTTGACGGCACCGTTTGCACTTTGTTATTCAGACGCAACACGGTGTCGTTGTAGTGTTGACGCGAATAAGCAATCAGGCTTTCGGTTTCTGTCAGATCTTCTTGTAACTTGGCAAAATTCTCGTTGGCTTTTAGGTCGGGGTAGGCCTCGGCTAAAGCAAACACTTGACGCAACGCACCGGTCAACAAATTATCCGTTTCTGCCTGGGCTGCTACCCCGTCAGCGGCTACCGCAGCATTGCGAGCCTGCACCACCGCATTAAGAGTTTCTTGTTCGTGGGCGGCATAACCCTTTACCGTTTCCACCAAATTAGGGATCAAATCGTTACGCCGGTTGAGTTGTACGTCAATATGCGCCCACGAATTGTCAGCGCCATTGCGCATGCGTACCAAACCGTTGTATTGGGCAGCCACAAAAAGGGCCAACAGCACCAGCATCGTCAAAATAATAAGCAGCGTCATAGATTTTCCTCCTCAGTTTTTGCACACTCTACCATTCACCGGTTTTTCAGTAAAGGGTGGGCTCTTTCGAGACTGTCACACCCCCCGAGCAATATTTACTACATGAAGAACTCGCAAAGAGCCACCACCGAATTGAAGAAAATTGTGGGCTTGGTGGTCGCCGCCGTCAACGATTTGCCTATCGTTCGTTGGCCCAAAGCGAAGTCACCGGGTGTCTACGCTTCGCCCAGCAATTGCAGCCCCTCGGTACTACTTTACAAAGTTGAGTACTGCGCAGTGGCGGCCACTAGTTGCGCTGATCGCTCCCCGACGAACTGCAAGAGTTGATTGGCTATGTCCTCGGTTCGTCGATCATGTGGCGCCCAAGGACTACCTGCACGGTGTGCGCGATCCGGCGGAGAGCGGTCTGAGCCCTGCCGGGCTGAGCGATCAAGTCGATGCTCTCGAACGCTTTCATGTGAGCCACACCGCTCGCGGTAGGTCCCGCCACTACGACGTGGTCACTGACTGAAAGCGCCGGATAGGTTGTCCTCAATGACGAACGCACAGGAATCCCAGAAACATCTTCTCGCTGCAACTGCTGCTCTCATCGGCGCGGCCGAGATGGACCCGACACTGGACCTGCCCGACATCGGTCTCGCTACAGCATCACTTGCCAACCGCGGCCCTCTTCTGAGTGGTGAACCCGTTTGCCCGCCGCTGGTTTCTGAGCTCCTCGATGCCGTCGAACTACCTGAGATCCACCACCTCCAGTCAATGCTGCTCGCCTTGCGTGACGCAGCACCGACGCTGCGGTGGATCGACCCGTACGCGGATCGACCCGACCAGGCCGAGTTCCGAGCCGGCTACTTCGCCACGGTGCTTGCCGGAGACCCGACACGCGACGCCTCGCTCACTGTGGGCACCGAAGCAAGCATTTTTATCACCGTCCAAGCGCCCCGGATTTTGTATCCCCCGCACTCGCATTTGGCGCCTGAGCTTTACTGTGCTGTCGCCGGGAACGCCGAGTGGAAGAAGGGGGACGGGCCCTTTGAACTCATGCCACCCGACTCCTGGATGGTCCACAGTCCTTGGACGTCACACGCAATGCAGACTCGCGCTGAGCCATTGGTCGCGCTCGCCATCTGGACAGCCGACCGCGACTGCATCGTCAGCCTCGACGATTGAGCTACAGCTGATCAGCCGGGGCCCAGGTGGCATGAGTGCCGCTGGAGATTCGTTCGGGAAGTTTGACTCTCACTATGGGGCCGGGAGCCGGGTCGGTGGCGTCAAAGATCTCGCAATGCGACACGTCGTTGACGACGTCGGACGAGAACGTCAGCAGGTAGGCGTCGTCGTCCCCCGTTGAACCGAGCTTCGGGGCGACGACCGTCTCGCTGACATACGTACCCTCGGGTGCCTCCCACATTTCTTCGGTGCCACCAGCCTGCTGCTGTCTGGCTCTAAGAAAGCCTTGTTTGCCCTCTAGGCTCCTCCAATGGTGGCACCTCAGCAAACTACTCAGCGACAGCGCACCGAAGCACAAGTCATTGCTTTTTTAGCAGCCATGGGGGCTCTCATGGCCTTCGGCATCGATGCTTCGCTACCCGCCTTTGACGAAATACGCCCCGCTTTTGGCATGGCCAGCAACGACACCCGGGTAACGCTCATCATCACCACCTACTTCATCGGCATGTCTTTCGGCCAAATATTCTACGGTCCCCTTGCCGACCGTTTTGGCCGGGCCCCCATACTGCGCTTCGGTTTAATGCTTTACATGGTGGGGGCTCTTTTTGCCATGGTGGCCACCGACTTCACCTTCCTTTTAGGAAGCCGCCTTATCTGGGGGTTCGGTGCCGCCGCAGCCAGCGTGTTGCGCACCACCATTACCCGCGATCTCTATCACGGCGACCAAATGGCGCGGATTATCTCCATCACCATGGCTTTCTTTTTACTCGGGCCCATCGTGGCCCCGCTCATCGGTGAAGGACTCATCAATTTTGGGTCATGGCGCTGGCCCTTCGGGGCATCTGCCGTGCTGGCCATAGGCATGCTGTTCTGGTCCTACCGATTTGGCGAAACCCTCAACCCCGCTAACCAGCGACCCCTAAAACTTGGCCCCACCGTAGAGGCCATAAAAAAGGTAGCCACCACCCGGGTCACCGTGGTTTACACCCTGGCCATGACCTTGTCCTTCGGTGCCTTTTTTGTGTACCTCGCCAGTGCGCAACCCATTTTTGATGTCATCTACGGGCGAGTCGATTGGTTCCCTCTATTGTTTGCCGCCTCCGGAGTTATTGAAATGGGGGCCTTCTTTGTTGTCCCCCGTTTCATAGTCCGTTATGGCACCCATCGAGTAGCGCTCATCTCGCTCACCATCACCTTGGCTATAAGCTTGGTGCTTCTGTTTTTCACCTGGCCCGCCCAAGGCACGCCAAACTTTTGGATCTGGTTTGTGGGCGTCATGCTGGCCAACATCTTTATCGCCATGTTGATTCCCGTTGGCATGGCCCAAGCCTTAGAACCCATGGAAGAACTCGCCGGCACCGCTTCGGGAATCATCGGCTTGGTCACCATGGGCGGAGCCACCGTGATCGCCGGATTCATCAACGCCCAACTCGCTCATTCGGTGACCCCCATGATTATGAGTTACGTCGTGCTCTCCGGGCTCTCTCTGGTCATCATCACTCAGGCTCACCGCTCCAAAAAACCTCATAGTCACTGGCCGGGCGGGCCAAAAACCCGGTGAGGTAAAGCGCTGTTTTGACCTCTAGGTCAAGGCCCCGCACCGCTTCGGTTATGGCCTGATTGATTTGAGGCCGCAAATGAGCTTGCTGAGGTGCCGTGATTAACGGAACCCCCGGGGTGGGAGCGGTACGCTGCAAAACTTGAAGATCCTGAGCCGCCGGTTCGTGGTCTAAAGCCAAACACCAGGACACCGCATCGATAGCCGCCGCCGCAACCTGACCGGTGGCCACCATTTTTATGGAGTCCCGGTGGCTGCCCGATTCGCTAATCTGAGAAAACCGAACCGAGCACCCCTGAGCAGCTTGGATTAAAGCAGCATGCCCCGATTGCGAGCCCACCTCGTTTATTGCCGCCCGCTGCCCAGAAAAGTCCGCCAAGCTTTTGGCTGAGTTATCCCGATGGCATACCAGCACCGAGTGGCAACTCCCTGGCGGTCCGCCCAGAGAAAAATCAAACGACCCCAGCACCGAAACTTGGCTTTGATAATTCTTTACAAAAGGCAACCCGCACATTTGCCCCACCAAAAGACCCGAGTAACCCCATAGTTCTTCGAGATTTTCAGGCCGCCACAAAGATGCTGGAGCATTCACTCCTTGGCAGCTTAGATTTTGAGAAATCGCCATCCATAGCTCGTCGGTAGCCGCCGCTACCTCCGGCCAGTCGTACATAGGCAGACCAGCAACAAGAGGCATGGGCTCAGACATGGACAGAGCCTAGGTAGAGAGGTTAATCAACCGCTACAAACCGAACCACAATTTGTAAGCCCCCACCCGAAGCATCCAATAACTCCATGTCGCCACCATGGGCCTCCACCAGTGAGCGCACAATAGATAATCCCAAACCAGAACCAGAGCGGGTTTGATCTCCTCGCCAAAAACGGTCGGTAGCTCGCTGTTTATCTTCGTCCGAAAGCCCTGGGCCCTCATCGCTGACTACCAGTCGGTGATGCCCAGAACCAGAATCGACAGCTACCGTTACCGTGGCCCCCGCTGAGGTCAAACTCACCGCATTATCCAACAAGTTGTCCAAAATTTGATCCACCGCAGAGCCCGATGCCCGAACCCGCAACTTAGTTTCCGGGGCTACTAAACGCAAAGAAACCTGACGCTCCTCGGCCACTGCACTCCAGGTATCTACCCGATAGGTAACTAAACCCACCAAATCCGCCTCTTCGCTCACCGCTTCACGCTCAGCCCGGCTCAACTCCAACAACTGCTCCACCAACGCAGAAAGCCGTTCACTTTCTTCTAACACTGGCTCTAGTTGGCCCTCGTGTTCTTCGCCCAGCAAGTGCTCCATGTTTTCGATCCGCAACCGCAAGGCCGTCAAAGGCGTACGCAGTTGATGCGAGGCATCGGCCACAAAAGCCCGCTGCGGGCCAAACCATGCCTATCCCTCCGCAACGCTTACACCGAGTCACCCCAGGTGACGACGCTGTATTCGTCGTAGAGTTTTATAAATAGTTAGTTGCCCCACCAAGCCAACTGGCCACCCAAGAAACTCCCTCGCCAATAGATAGGGACAGTCCCCATCTATTGGCTCCACCATAAATAATCTGAAATCTAAGACATGCAACCACCTTGAGATTTACCGGCCGTTAACTCTTTCACCTTTCCTCGGCAACTCGGTTAGCGTGGCCTAATGGACGATCAGGGCATTGAACATATACCTCGCCAAATTTATGCCGTGTTGTTTGTATTCTTTCTCACCACCATGGCGGTAGTGGGGCAAATAACTATTTTGGGTAAACAAGTCTACGACCTGACCGGCCGGGAGTTCGACCTGGGTCTCATTGGCTTAGCCGAGTTTGCCCCTACTTTTATTTTGGCTCCCTTTGCTGGTTCGCTGGCCGACCGCATGGACCGCCGCAAATTGCTTCGCTGGGCCATGGTCGGCGAAGCAATAGTTTCCGTTCTCTTATTTCTCTACGCCCGCAGCGAGCCCACTTCAGTCTTGCCCATCTTTTTACTGGTCTTAACCTTTGGCATATGCCGAGCTTTTGCTGCACCCTCCGGGCGGGCGCTCACCATTGACCTTGCACCACTGGCCGTGGTGCCTCGAGTGGTGGCCTTAGGCAGCGTCTCTATGCAAGCCGGACTGATTGTGGGCCCGGTTATCTTCGGCTTCTTGTTTGTGGCAGCCGAACCGCTGCCTTACCTCGCTTCGGCAGTGGCCTTAGGTGTCGGGGTGATCATTCTTTCGATGGTTTCCAGCAGCAACGTACGAAAGCTAGAAACCGTGGGCACCCGGCGAGCAGTTAAAGATGCCTTTGAGGGCTTTCGTTTTATTCGCAACACCCCCATGCTTTTTGGGGCCATCAGTTTGGACTTGTTTGCGGTGCTGTTTGGTGGAGCAGTGGCTTTGTTGCCCGCTATTGCCGAAGACCGCCTAGGAGTAGGGGCCGTTGGCCTGGGTTGGCTGCGGGCTGCTGTGGGGATGGGGGCAGGGGTCGTGGCTGTCACCTTGGCTATTCGCCCCCTTCAGCGCCACATTGGACGCATTTTGTTAGTAGTAGTGGCCATCTTTGGGGTAAGCACCATCGTGTTGGGGCTCAGCCGCAACTACACCGTGGCCTTCATTGCCATTTTTGTGCTGGCCGCCGCCGATGCGGTCTCTATGTTCATTCGAGCCACCTTGGTGCCGTTGGCTACCCCAGAAAACATGCGTGGCCGAGTGTTGGCGCTGGAAAACGTGTTTATTGGCGCCTCCAACGAGCTTGGTGCTTTTGAATCTGGAGTAACCGCGGCCCTTCTGGGCCTCACCGGAGCCATTGTCTTCGGCGGGGTAGGCACCCTAGCCGTCGTAGTGGTTTGGTGGTGGAAGTTCCCGGTACTCCGCGATGTTGACCGTTTCAGCGACGTGCAGACCAAGACCTGAATCTAAGATCTTGAGCTGAGATTTAGATTCCTAGGCCCGAGATCCCTAGATCCCAGATTCAAGTTTTCTTTCCGGCGGATGCACCGGGTGATCGAAGGGCCGCAAGAGGTGCTTCCGGAAGATCTCGCCATAGCCCGAATAACAACCGGCGCCTTGGGCGGCTAGTTCTGCTGAACCCAACGACCGAGCCAGTTTCGGCAGCCTAAACCATGCCACTGCTGGCTCCTCGTGATGAGTGTCGTGCAAGTTGTTGTTCAAAAACAACAGCGCCCAAAACCCTCGAGAGCCCACCACAATCGACCGAGTTTCTTCACCGGCTACCCATTGGTGTTCACAATAAGAGCGCACCAAACCTAAGCCGTTGGCCACATATACGGCCAATACATAAGGCAACCAGGGGAACCCCGCCACCACAACCAAGAGCACCAGCAACAACGCCACCTGCACCAAGTGGGCGACCCACCAGCGAAAAAGTCGCCCGTCACCGGAGCGAATCTCAGAAATACTGTGCCGCCACACGGTGATGTTTTCTACCAAAGGCCCCAGCAACATGCGCCCTAACAAGGTGTGGTGAGCCAGCAAAAACCAGCGCCCGGAGGCCGGCAAGCGTTTCCAAGTGCTGGCCTTTACAAAAAAACTTTCAGTGTCGGTAGCCGGGTCGGTCAGGTCGCCACAAGCATGATGACGCAGGTGGCTCCGCCGGTATACCCGGTAAGGCAGGCGCAAGTTAATCGGAACGCTGCCTAAAATTTCGTTCAACACCGGCCCATTAAATGGGTGCCCGTGCAGCACCTCATGCCGCAGTGAGCCTTGCCAAGCAATAAGCAAAGCCAGTAACCCCACAGCCAAGGGGGTTCCTAACGCTTCGTGGTTAAAGACCACCGCCAACCAACCGCCATAAATGATCGCCGCCACCAGCACCGTCGGCCATTCAATGCGGCGCAGGTCAGAACTCTTCATGCCGAAACTCTAGGGCAAAGACCGAGGCGCATCCACCGAAGCGTCCTCGATGGCATAATGACTCCGTGTTGAACTTCGTGCTTAAAATATTTATCTTTCTTTTTGTGCCGCTGGCCGGGTTTTTGCTGCTCTCTATGGGCGGTGGTGCCATCATGGCCGCCCCAGTAACCCTGCCTCTTCTTTACCTCGTAGTGCGTCACCAACCCTTAGGACGAGGCTGGTCGATCGCCGCTCTCGTTATTTTTTCGCTCACCGTTGGCCAATGCGCTATCCCGGTGGTGCTGATGGTCGGGGCCACCGGTTGGCTCTCTGGATTCATCATCAACATGGCCATGATCGGCGCCGGTATGCTGCTTTGGAAAAACACCTTGGGGCCGGCACCCGAGAAAACCCGTAAGCAATAAGTTCGCAAACCCACCAAGGCCCCCTTTGCCCAGATAACCTCGCCGGTGGGTCGCTAGCTCATCGGGTAGAGCAGGGGACTTTTAATCCTCAGGCGCCGGGTTCGAGCCCCGGGCGACCCACCAAAATCTGTAACAGGGGGCCTGTCCCCGTGTTACAGATTTTTTCTTTGGGGCTACATCTGCCAATATGGGGGAATGTCCGACCAACTCAACGATGAGCAACTCTTTTGTGCTCTTGCTGACTTAGCTCGCGAAGTGCTCGCTAACCCCCGACACAACGACGACCCAGTAGTTAACTGGGCCTCGCCTGAAGACCTGGTTGCCAGTTTCTCAACCACCGTCGGCTTAGATTTTGCCGACCATGCCCCCGCTCACTCGGTTGACCAAGTGCTGGCCGCTGCTCAACAAGTGGTGGAATGGTCGGTGCACACCAGTCACCCAAGATTCTTTAACCAAAACTTTGCTGGCCCCGACCCCCTTGCCGTAGCCGGCGATTGGCTCGGCGCAGCCCTCAACACCACCAACGCCACCTTCGAAGCGGCCCCGGTTTTTACTCTGATGGAAGCGGCACTCTTAAACAAGTTGGCCGGGTTGGCTGGCTTCCCAACAAAAAGTGATATTCCCCCGGGGTTGTTCTGCCCCGGAGGCTCCCTGGCCACCCTCTACGCTTTGCAACTAGCCCGACACCGGCAGCAACCCGACCTCACCACGGCCGGGGCCTCAACCGAACCCTTGGCTATCTTTGTTTCTGAGTCCGGGCATTACGCCGCCGAAAAATCTGCGGTGTTGCTGGGCCTGGGGACAAATGCGGTCATCAAGGTAGCCACCGATACCGAGGGAGCCATGTTGCCCGAAGCGCTGGCCGCGGCCATTGAAAATACGCCTCGTTCCCCACTAGCCGTTATCGCCACCGCCGGCACCACGGTGACCGCCGCCTTTGACCCGCTAGAGCCCCTCGCCGACCTTTGCCACGAACACAACATTTGGCTCCATGTCGATGGTTGCTACGGAGGGTCAGCGCTTTTTTCACCACAGCAACGGCATCGCTTGGCCGGGGTGGAGCGAGCCGATTCCATGGTCTGGAACCTGCACAAAATGATGGGCATGACCCAACAATGCACCGTGCTTTTAGTGCGTCGCCCCGAACAACTCAGCGCTTGTTTTTCCACCAACGCCGACTACCTCTTCCAACCCGACAAACTTTTTGGCGACTACGACTCTGGCGACCGAACCTTTCAATGCGCTCGCCGGGTTGACGCCCTGAAACTCTGGTTGGCTTGGAAAGCCCACGGCGACCACGGGTTTACCGCCCGCATAGACCACGCCGTAGCCATGGCCGACCACGCTCGCTCCATCATCAAAGAATCCCAGGGGGCCTTAGCCGCCGTGGCCGACACCGGGTTCACCAACGTGGTGTTTGTTTGGGTCCCGCCCGAACTTCGGCCCTTTGACCTGGGCAGCCTGAAACCAGAAAACCAAAAGCAACTCCATCAACTTGCCCCGGCCATCAAAGCCCGCATGCAACAAGCCGGCGATGCCCTACTGGGCTACCAGCCGGTAAATGGGCTCAACACTTTTCGCTTGCTCATCATGAACCCCGCAGTAACCCCCACCGATGTTGAGGCCACGCTCGGTCGTCTCGCTTACCACGCCCAACAAGCATGGGAACAAGCAAAGGCTTAAACCCCCACGAATCTTGCGAGGCTTATTCTTGCTCTCGCGCTGTTAAATATGCACCTTTGACAACGGCTTGTTTCTGGGCTTGAGTTTTTATTGCTTGAGGGTCAAGATCAACACTGGCTGGCTCGTCTTTCCCAAAATGGTTAAAACGATCAACTCCTCGAACCAAAATGGCTGAATCCTTACCGTGTAAAGTTTGGTACACCTCGGGAGAAATAAACTGCATGTTCAACCCGATGCGACGGTCGTTGCTGATATTCGGGCGAGAAGCATGCAACGTCCAGCCGTGATGCAACGAAGCTTCGCCGAGGGCTAACGGGCAGAGCACCGCAGCATCTTCACCTACCCCAGACACGTGTTGCCCGTTGTACAACACGTTGGTTTCATCATCTACCAATTGGTGCTCAACCTTGCCTTGGTGATGGCTGCCTGGCACCATGGTCATGCACCCACTGTCTTGGGTGGCCGGGGAGAGCGCCAACCAAGCCGATACTTGCGCATCAGAACTCAGCCCCCAATAGGTGAGGTCCTGATGCCAAGCCACGTGAGCCAGGGAGCCAGGTTCTTTAACAATGTAAGTCACGTTGTAGAGAAGGACATCGGAGCCCAGTACTTCTTCAACAGCATCGAGCAACGTGGGGTGGGTTGCCAGTTTCCACGCTGAGGTAAGGACCGTGTGGATTTTGTCTTGGTAATGCAGCGGCCCCAGAATCTCTTCAGCGCATTCGAGTTCTTTTCTTGCCTGTTGTGCCTCCTGAGGAGAAACCACTTGCAACGGCGAAAAGAATCCCTGCTCCTCATAAAGCGATTTAACAAATCGGCTAACCACGCGCGTTTCCTAACACAAAGATGCTTACAACACAATGGGTTTGCCTCATACCTATCAACCAAAACTCTGGCCTTGGCCAACGAAGAAGGAGCGTAATAGTTGCCACCTGTACCTTCTCGCGGCCAGCGTGCCAGTTAAAGAGCCAGCCTGCAGGGGTCGATTTGACGTAAGGCAAAGGACCGGGCAACTGCCTCGTTAAGGCGGGTGACCGAAAGGCTGCCCTCGTCGAGTGCCGTTTCAATAGCCAACGTCACCGACCGCGCCATGCCTGCCGAAGCAGCCGCCGACTCATCGTCGCCCACAATGAGCAAATCTGTTCCGGCAATCAGCGACCACACAGCCGCCGTGGGTTGATCAGTCAACGATGTCACCGCCCCCATGCCCAGATAATCGGCGACAACCACCCCATCAAAACCGAGCTCTCCTCGCAACAAACCAGTGATTGCCTCCGCTGACAAACTGGCCGGTTGGCCATAGGTCAACCCCGGAACATCCAAATGGGCCACCATGACCGCTGCTCCGGTAGCGCCAAAAATCTGATAAGGCATCCCCTGCCAAGGAAGTAAATCCTTAACCCGCATTTCTTCCAAGATCGGTGTTACTGGCAACGATTGGTGGCTATCCGCATCGGCGTTGCCGTGCCCAGGAAAATGTTTAAACACCGGCACCAAACCACCGGCGGCGATTCCCGAAGCCACCGCCAGTCCGTATTCAGCCACCACCGCTGGGTCGTCAGAAAAAGCCCGTGAGCCAATCCCCGGGCCGCCCCCCACATCAATAACTGGAGCCAAGTTCATGGTGAACCCCAACGCAGCCAAGGCTTCGGCCCGCTGCTGGGCCAAAGCACGGGCCTCTTCCGGGGTACCAGTGGCCTGCTGTTGCGCAGAAACCATAAAACCCAACAGATTCTCTAACCGCTGCACCACCCCGCCCTCTTCATCAACGGCAATAACCAACGGCCCTACCAGAGCCTGGCTCTGTAACCCACCAAGGGCCTCCGTTAGCCCGGCATCAGGGTCACCTAAGAGCACTACGCCGCCCAGCAAACCCTCTCGAGCAAGGGCAGCCATTTCTGTCAAACCAGGTTGATCAACGAGCACCAACAGCACTTGGCCCGTGCGTATCGTCAACGGAAGTTTCGCCACGCACTCGGCAAAAGTAAGCGGAGCCCCCTCGGTGGTCGTTGCCGGAGGGCCCGTGGTTGAAGCCGTTGTTGGGGCGGCCGTAACCGTTGGCAAAGGAGGCACTGAGTCTTGGGTGGTATTTGAGGCCAGCGACGGCTCCGAAGCCTGAGAGGTAGTTGTTGGTGCAGCAAAGGTTTCAACTTGTTCACTGCCGCAACCCGAAACCATCAGCACCCAAATAAGTACCACCGCTAACTTTCGCATCCCTGCAGTGCAGCACATCAGCGGACTAAAAGCAGCGACCTGCGGCTAAACGCAAAATGCCCTACGCTAGAGAATATGCAAAACGCAGGCGTAGCCATCATGGCTTTTATTTTAGTCCTCATTGTGGTGTTCTTTGGGGCCTGCGTTGTTTTTGAAACCGATGAAACCCCGGCCACCATAACCACCACCAGTACCACAACCACGAGCACCACCACCAGTACCACCACGACCACCACCACCTTTGACCCGGCCACCTTAGAAACCTTGCCTCCTGTTGAAGACCTCGGTTCGCCCACCTTGACCGATTCTTCTTCGCTGAGCACCGTCGGCCTCGACCAAGTACTTTTTGGCCAAACCGCCTATCAAGCCCAACGAGCAGCCGGCACCCGGTTTACTCCCATAACCCCCATCAACGACGTGTGCTACCAAGCCACGCCCGATAATGGCCCCGAGGGCATTACTTTTTGGATCACCGACGGCACGGTGGAGCGCATAGACATTGACACTCCCGACCTCACCACCCGATCAGGGGCCGGCCTCGGCAACACCGAAGTACGCATTAACGAAATGTTTGGCGAACGCATTGTCACCACGCCGCTTCCTGATGGGTCCGGCAACCTTTTGGCCTACGTTCCTCAAGACGAAAGCGACAAAGAGTTCCGCGTCATGTTTGTCAGCGACGGCGACACCATCGTCCGGCTCTGGTCAGGACGCTTACCCTGGGCCGAGGTGCTCTCCGCAGGCTGCCCCGCCGTTTCTGGTTAAATTTCCGACAACAACTCAACCCGCCGGCCGGCGTCGGTAAAACGGTAGAGAACTCCTTGAGGCAAAGACCGGTTGAGATCCATACCTTGCGGACACTCCACCACCAGGGCGAACTCTCCTCGACGCGAAAAAGATTCTACTTTCATCGGGCCCTCGGTGCTCAAGCAGTTCAACAACTCGCTCACCAACTCTTGCTCAGCACCTGATACCTCAGCGCTTGGCATCTCAACACCTAGTACCGGCTCCCATCTTCCCGGTCGCTCAGCCGGGCCCAAACGTAGCCCCGCCGCCCGAAGGCGCCGCACCAAATCACGGCCTGGGCAAGCCTGTGCTCCAAGGGCTAAAGCTTTTTCTCTGTGGTCTGCCGACACGTCATAGTGGTCGCCTTGAAAGCCCATGCGGCGTAAACCCAGGCGCTCGGTAAAGACATGGAGTTCCTCGTAGCTTTCGTCGCTCACCAAATGAGCCCAATAACGTCCCCGCCAAGGCCAGATTGCTGCATCTACAAGAATCGTCACCCCTCTATGTTGCCCGCTGGGGCCCCAGAGATGCCACACTTAAGCCATGACCCTTGTGGATGCCGAAAATATCGTCACTTTAAAAGTGCCGCCTTCTCTGATTTTCGCCCACTTACCACGCATGGCCTTAACTACTCTGCTGCGCATCCACCGCATAAGCCCCAGCGATCTCGGCGACCTCAGTGCCAATCTACAAAAAGCCACCGAAGATCTTGCTCAAGGAAACGCCGATATATCCGTTGACTTTTTGATCACCGACCAACAGGTAGCAATAACTTTACAAACGGGAAAACAAACAAAAAAACTCTGCGCCGATCGGCCCAGTTAACCCATATCTCGAAAATCTAGAATCTAAAATCTGGATCTAGAATACTTCTGAAAATCAGCTCCGGTTATTGACCCGTTGAGCCGAAACCGCCCTCGCCTCGCGATGAATCATCCAATTCGTCGACCTCTACAAAATGAGCCGCCTCCACTCGCTGAATAACCAACTGAGCAATACGTTCCCCTCGCACTACCTCAAAAGGGGTGGACGGGTCGGTGTTGACCAACAAAACTTTTAACTCGCCGCGATACCCCGAATCAATAAGGCCCGGAGTATTCAAACAAGTCACCCCATGCTTTAAAGCCAAGCCACTACGCGGCTGTACAAAACCGGCATATCCCTCAGGAATCGCAATAGCCGCCCCAGTCGCCACCAAAGCACGGCCACCACCAGGAGCCAGGGTCACGTTTTCACGGGCCACCAAGTCGGCGCCGGCGTCTCCTTCTTTGGCATAAGCCGGAAGAGCTAAATCTGGGTCAAGTCGTTTAATTGGGATGTCCATCACAACGGTGAGCATAGACGGCCCGTAGGCTGAGACGGATGTTGGCATGGATGGATCTTGAGATGACGGGGCTTGACCCCACCAGCGACGTCATTGTGGAGATCGCCACCCTCATTACCGACGACGATTTAGAGATCATCGCCGAAGGCCCCGATTTAGTAGTCCATCAACCGCCCGAAGCCTTAGCGCTCATGGATGACTTCGTACGCAACATGCACACCAAATCTGGATTGCTGCCAGAAATAGAAAATGCCACCCTCTCCCTTGAAGAAGCCGGAGCGCAAACCTTGGCTTTTCTTAAAGAACACATCCCCGATGCAGGCACCGTGCCGCTTTGTGGAAACTCCATCGGCACCGACCGGCGGTTCCTTCTCGCTGGTCTTCCGGAGATTGAAAACTTTTTGCATTACCGCTCGGTTGATGTATCCACCATTAAAGAACTCGCCCGGCGCTGGTACCCAGAAATAATGGCCAACGCTCCCGCCAAAGCAGGCGGCCACCGAGCACTCGACGACATCCAAGAATCGCTTTACGAGTTGCGTTACTACCGCAAGCACCTGATAAATCCCCGCTAGCCGCTTCGTTGTTGAAGCCGCAATACCTCTAAGGTGTCCTCTGTGAATCATGCGCACGGTGAGCCCATCGCCACCAAGCCGACTCGGCAAGAACAAGAACCCGCCCAAAGCGACATAACTGAAGTGGCAGCCGGCGTTTACCGCCTGCAATTACCTATTTCTATGCCCGGCCTGGGCCATGTAAATTGTTATGCCTTAGAAGACGCCAACGGGTTTACCTTGGTCGACCCCGGCCTGCCCGGAGAAGAATCTTGGGCGGCCCTACAACAACGCCTCAGCCAACTTGATGCCAGCATAAAAAATGTGCACACGGCACTGGTTACCCATAGCCACCCCGACCATTACGGCGGCGTGCACCGTTTGCAAGCCGACCACGAAATCGCCGTAATTACCCACAGCGATTTTTATTCCTCTTACGCCCCAAGCCGAGCCAGCGAATTTTTTGATGATCTGAGCACCGCATCACTTGACCTCGCCGACGATGAAGACATCGAAAAGTTTCGTGATTCCATGCGCTTTTCCAACCCCTGGGGTACCGACCGAGAACCCCCTTCGGCAGAACACATCCGCACCTGGGGAGCGGTAGCCGAAGGAATCGGCACCAAAATTTTCCAGCCCCCAGAAACTTCAGTTTCTCTTAACGACAGCGACGAGATCACCATCGGCGGCCGCACGTGGTTGGCTATCCATACTCCGGGCCACACCCATGATCACCTTTGCCTCTACGACCCCAACGATGGTCTGTTTTTGTCGGGCGACCACGTACTGCCCACCATCACCCCGCATATCGGCGGGATTACCGCTATGGATGATCCGCTGGCCGTGTTTTTTCGCTCTCTGGAACGCATGCACGAATTTCCTAACATCAGCCAAGTACTCCCCGCCCATGGGCACCCCTTTCTTGATTTGGCCGGCCGAGCCGACAGCATTATCGACCACCACAACGAGCGGTTAGACCACCTGCGTGAAGCCGGAGCCGACTTAGGGCAAGCCCCCGTTGAGGTTTATATGCAGCACCTCTTTAAAGAACGCTCATGGGGCGACATGGCAGCTAGCGAAACTTACGCCCACCTTGAACACTTAAGAATTTTGGGTGACGCTACTCAAGATGAAGAACAGGGCCTCAAAACTTACAACGTGGCTTAATGCTCGTTACCGAGGATTAGATCCTTTAATCATTTGACAAACAACTACTTTATGGTGTTGAGTAGTCACTGGTAGTAGTTCCCGCTTATCCTTAAGTGGAACAAATACTTAGCATCAATACCAAACTCAACGAATAGGCAAAATTTCCGTGAACACGAATCATCACCACCATTACAGCCCTGTGGCTGGCCGGTCGGTTCTCGTGTCGCGTCTGACCGAAACTACCTATTCACCCAAGCCATGGGCCTCCAAGAACACTTTTATGTTCTGGACTGCTCACCAGCGCCCTCGAGGAGTTTTTAGCTAGCACGCTAAAAACAACTTAATTCCTCGAGGCCGCCGGATTCATCCGGCGGCCTTTCTGATTTTTACCAGCCCCTTTAGACCCGCCCCAAAGAAAACTCACTACCCAAAGAAAGAGACAACACCATTATGGAAACCCTCACCACCATTACCTTCGAACCAGAGTTGTGGCGCAACGACGCCGCTTGCGCCCGTCTGGGTGTACCCACCGGCGTGTTCTTCTCTGACCACCTGGGCGACATTGCCCAAGCCAAACGCATCTGTGCCGACTGCCCGACTATGGTCGCCTGCCTCGAAGCAGCGTTAACCCGCAACGAACCGTGGGGGGTTTGGGGTGGGCAATTGTTCCGTAACGGAAAAATGTTGGCCAACAAACGACGGCGCGGCCGGCCCTCAAAAGTGCCGCGCCCCGAAGAACAACTTCCGGAGGTGCCTATTCCCCTGCACCTTCTTTCAGAACTCCGCTCGGCCTAACCGAGTAGAGCAGCGGCAACGGGCTGCGGTGACGTTTTAACGAACCGCAGCCTGTTGCCCCCCAAGGCGGGTAACTTGCCTTATGCGTCGCCCACCCCATTTTTGGCTACTGGCCTTCCTGGCCGCCAGTTTTTTGCTGGCCGGATGTAGTAGCAGCGACCCAACGGACGCCTCTGAGCACCTC
Organism: Acidimicrobiia bacterium; assembly: GCA_012959995.1. NCBI lineage: Bacteria > Bacillati > Actinomycetota > Acidimicrobiia > Acidimicrobiia bacterium. The sequence continues at coordinate 103,290 of DUCC01000034.1, read as the reverse complement.
ACTCAGTCATTTGTTTTACTCGATGGCTCCACCACAACTTTGGATGACCTGCTGGCTGAAGACGGGCGACCTTTGGTGATTAACCTTTGGGCCACTTGGTGTGCTCCCTGTTTAGAAGAAATGCCAGATTTTGAAAAAACTCACCAAACTTATAAAGACGAGGTTCGCTTTGTCGGCATAAATATAAGTGACTCACCGGCACGAGCCGCCGAACGGATTGACCAGCTCGGTATCACTTATCTTTTGGGGGCCGACCCCGACGGCGATTTTCTTCTTACCTTTGGCGCAGTTGGCTTGCCCGCTACCGCCTTCATTTCAGCGGACGGCACACTAATTGATGTGCATATGGGAAGAACTGCCGCACCTGACTTGGTTACCAAGGTGGAGGAACTTCTTTCATGATTGATATAAGTCTGGCCTTGCCCTTCACTTTGGGTTTAGTAACCGCCGTGAACCCCTGCGGGTTTGCCATGTTGCCCACCTGGTTGGGCTACTTCATGGGCAACGATGCGGCCGACCAAGATGCCCGCCCTGAACAAATATGGCGAGCCTTCATGGTCAGCCTGACCATGGCCAGTGGGTTTGTTCTGGTTTTCGGTGGATTAGGCCTCGCCGTTACTTACCTCACCAGTGAAGAAGCAGTCGCTCAAAAAACCCCTTGGATAACTGTGCTGATGGGCGTGTTGTTTGTCCCCTACGGCTTGGCTTTGCTTTCTGGAAAACAGATAAAGATCCCCTTTTTGCGGCCTAGCCGAGGCCCGGGAAGTAGCGAATTTTTCTCCGTTCTGGGTTTCGGCATGTCTTACGCTGTTGTTTCCATTGGTTGTGCCGCTCCTATTTTTCTTTTACAAGTAGCCGGAAGTTTTGGGCGAGATGGGGTAATCGAGGGGCTCATCACCTACCTGGCCTTCGCCGCGGGTATGGCCGCCGTAATAACTGCGCTCACCCTGTCATTAGCCATGGCCCGTGGCGGGTTGGTACGCAACCTACGGCGCCTCTTGCCCTACATGGATCGCATCGGGGCCGGCTCACTGGTGGCCGGCGGCGCTTACCTCATTATTTACGGCATCTACGAAATTCGCATCCTCAACGACCCCACCACCGCATCAAACCCCATTGTGGATGCCGTTACCACCTTGCAAGTGCACCTCACCGTGTGGACCACCCAAACGGGTGGCACCCAAGTAGGGCTCGCCCTTTGGCTCATCGTGCTTACCTTGCTGGTTTGGGGGATGCGCCCAGCACTCACCGCCTCACTCCGAAAAACCGCCACCTGGTTTACCGTGGCCAGTTGGTTACTGGCTGAAGGGCTGTACCAGCGGGGCGAGTTAATCATTTTTCCGGTAGCCCGCCTAATTATTTCTTGGCCTGCTCGTATGGCCAACTGGGTCAACGACCCGTGGCGCGGCGCCACCCCGTTAGAAATTCTGCTCAGCCTTGGGACACTGCTGGTGATTTTTAGTTTCCTAAAAAAACGGCGTTAGTTTCACCGACACCTCAAAAATCTTCCCGGGCTAGGGTGCCAAACGCTCGATAACCCAATCTTGGCCTTGACCTTCTTCTTGGTCTTGACGCCTATATCGCAACCGATCGTGCAACCGGTCGGGGCGGCCCTGCCAAAACTCAATGAGGCGAGGCTCCACGCGAAAACCGCCCCAGTGGGCGGGCCGTTCAATATCTTCATCGCGCCACCGCACCATCTCGGCACCAAAACGCTGGTCAAGTTCTTCTCGGTCGGCAACCACCGTGCTTTGGTCCGAAGCCCAGGCCCCCAATTGGCTGCCCCGCGGACGCGTAGCCCAATACGCATCTGCCTCATCAGAAGACAACGGATCAGCGGCCCCCATTACCCGCACTTGGCGACGCAACTCCACCCAAGAAAATGTCAACGCTGCTTGCGGCACAGCCACAAGTTGGCTGGCTTTGTCGCTGCGTAAGTTGGTGAAAAAAACAAACCCTTGTTCATCTACTTTTTTTAACAACACCACACGAGCCGCTGGCCAACCCTCCCGGGTCACCGTAGACAAGGTCATGGCATTGGGCTCCCAATAACCAGCGTCAGAAACCTCTTGATACCAGCGCTGAAACTGCTCAATCGGGCTGGCCGCCACCTCGGCCACGTCTAAACCCCGATCCTCGTAGGTTTCGCGTACTTCACTCAAGTCCATAGCCCAAGGCTATCTACGGGTCTGCGCTGCTGCCCACTGGTCGCACTCACTCTGCTTACCCATAAAGAACCCCTAAGGTAGGAGAGATGCGTTTATTTCCTGCCATTCTCGTAGCCCTCGGTGGGGCCACCGGAGCCGCCACCCGGTGGGCCATTGTCACCCAAGGGCCCGGGCTCTGGGAAAACCTGCCCCTCACTGTTCTTTTCATCAACATGGCTGGCTGCGCCTTGTTGGGCCTTTTGCTGGGCCGCGGGATAACAGAACAACCTCGGCTTTTGCTGGGTGTGGGCTTCTGTGGCGGGCTCACCACTTTTTCTACCTTTGCCGTAGACACCGCTGGGTTGTTTCAGGAGAGGCTCTTTGACGAGGCTTGGAGTTTGCTGGCTTTTTCGATAATTGGCGGGCTAGTGGCCTTCCTGCTGGGCCGCAAAATCGGTAAGCAACTCGCATGATTTTTACTTTCTTGCTGTTCTTGTTACTGGCGGCCAGCGGAGCCGTCTTACGTTGGTTACTCAGCCAGCAAGGTCTTAAAGGCACCGTCTTCGCTAATGTCCTCGGCGCTTTTTTACTGGCCTTAACCAGCGATTGGATAGACGCCGGAGCCACCATTATTGGGATAGGTGCCCTCGGGGCCTTCACTACTTTTTCAACATTGGCCGCTGAAGCCACCCAAACTTACGAACAAAACGGCAAAAGTAAAGCGCTTCTGTACCTTGCCGCCACTCTTGCTTTAGGAGTTTCAGCCGCCTACCTCGGGTTAACCCTCAGCCAATAACCGTGGCGCCCCGCAAGTAAGGCTGCAAAGGCTCCGGTACCGCAATGGTCCCATCTGGTTGGCGCCAGGTTTCAACTACGGCCGCCCAGACCCGCGGCACCGCTAACCCCGAACCATTCAAGGTATTCACTATCGCTGTGCCTTTTTGGTTTTCTGGCCGGTAACGCACGTTGGCCCGACGAGCCTGATAATCACTAAACCACGAGATCGAAGAAACCTCAAGCCACTGATCGGCCCCCGGAGCGTAAACCTCAACATCAAAAGTTCGGGCCGCCGAAGCCCCAATATCGCCGGTGCAGAGATCCAACACCCGATAAGCCAAGCCTAAATCGGTCATGGCTGATTCAACCCGAGCCAAAATATCGGCATGCACCGCGGGCGCCTGCTCAGGCGTGGCGTAAGCCAGCAACTCAACCTTGTCGAACTCATGAACCCGCAACAAGCCCCGAGTATCACGCCCCGCTGAACCAGCCTCGCGGCGAAAACACGAAGTATGGGCCATAAGTTTCATAGGCAGATCGGCTTCGTTCAAAACCTCATCACGAGCCAGCGAAGTCAACGGCACCTCAGCGGTAGGGATAGCCCACAAATCATCACGCTCTAAATGGTAAGCATCGTCAGCAAACTTCGGCAAATGGCCAGTGGACACCATGGTCTCGGTTTTTACCAGAGTCGGTGGGCGCATTTCTTTATAAGCATCAGCGTTACGGTCCAACCCGTATTGGATCAACGCCCGACACAAGGTGGCTCCCCACCCGGTGTACATAACAAACATGGAGCCAGAAAGTTTGGTGCCTCGCTCTACATCTAACAAACCAAGCTCTTCGCCAATTTCCCAGTGAGGAACTCGCTGATGCTCACCGTAAGCCTCGGCATCAAAATTTTCGTAACGCATAATGACGTTGTCTTGCTCGCCCGCACCGTCGGGGCATTCATCGGCCGGAACATTCGGAATACCCAGCAGCAACTCCCGTACCTGCACCGCTAACTCATCTGCCTCGGTCGCCAAAGACTCTTCTGTAGCGCCCAACTGCCGGCTTTGTTCTTGAAGTTCCCCCGCCTCATCAGCTTTACCGTCGCGATGCAACGCCCCCACTTGCTGGGAAAGTACCTTAATCTCGCTACGCACATCATCTCGTTGCGCAGCCAACACCCGCTGTTGAGCATCCAGAGACACCACTTGGTCTAGAGCATCTCGGTCACCGCCACGACGACCTATGGCAGCAATGACCCCCTCGGGGTCGGCTCGTAAGGCTTTTATGTCAATCACAGTAAGAACCTAGCGTCCCGCAGCCGGCCGGAGTCGCTGTTCATCATCGCGAATGCTGGCCGTATACCGATAAAACTTGACCAAAATAATTCCCCACAGGTAGAAACCGCCAATAATTTTCATAATGACCCCCGCAGCTTGCTGATCGCTGACCACCGAAATACCCCAAAGTTCATAACCATTGTCGTAGTGCTTGTACACCGTGCCTTCAGCAAACGTCAGCCAGGCGGCCGGAATGGTAGGTATCACCGAGTTCAAGAACAGATAAAGCATCTGCCCGGGAGGAGAAAGCCGAAGCTCTTGAAGCGGCGAAACCACCGGCAACCACATCAGTAAAGCCGAAACAAAAAGCACCAAATGTAAGAAATAGTGGAACATGCCGCTATCAAACGACCACTGCACCATGCCACTCCAGTGCGTGATAGCAGCCAGCGCATTAAAAATAACCGCCGCCGCCACCGGGTGGCTAAGTTTACGAATCAGGCGGGAACCCCAGCCACCATCCAAAATAATTAATCGAGCCAGCCACACCGGCATCGCTAAAAGAAACAACGGCGGTGCGATCAAGGTAATCACCATGTGCTGGATCATGTGCACCAAGTAAAGGTGCTCCTCAGCAATGTCGTGAATCGGCCAATCCGCCACCGCATAGAGCAGCAAAGTCGCCGTTACAAAAGACCACTTTTGTTTGGTGGTAGCCACCGGGGTACCAAGCGGAAGCACCCGGGGCCCAATACGAGTAGACCACACCCCCAACATAATGATGGCCCCTACTAAAAACCAGACCTCAGGGTGCGGCTCCCAGCGCCAAGGGTCGTCGGCCACCGCCAAAAGATTCAACATAAAGAGTCCTCCCTGCCTTCACCGAAGGCCGGGGCAAAAGGCACGTTAGCCCTTCGACCAAAACTCAAAGATCGTCAAAAATACCAGGTACACCGAAGTGGCCAAAATAAGGCCAGCCACAAAAAACTTGGTAAACAACGGGCTATCAAAACGCAGATGCATGAACCAAGAGGCGACGTAGAAGAACTTCACCACCATCATGACCATCAATACCGGGATAAGCGCTACCCCAATATCCACGAAATACGTAGCCACCTCAGCGGCGGTAATTATCCCCAGCAACAACGCAATCTGAATGTACTTAGCGTCTGATGGGTGATCGTGATCGTCGTGGGCTACCTCGGTAGCCACTGCTGTTTCTGAAGTGCTCATAATTTTCCGATCAACTGGTGGGGTTCGGAACCAGATAAATAACGGTGAAGATAAAGATCCACACCACGTCAACAAAGTGCCAGTAAAGACCAACGATCTCTACCGTTTCGGAATTCTTTTCTTTCAAGTTTCCTCGGAGCGACGAAATCAGCAGTGACATCAACATAACGATGCCCAAACTGACGTGTATCCCATGGAAACCGGTCAAGGTAAAGAAAGCCGACGAGAAGGGGCTGGTGGTGAAACCCAAGCCTTCACGCACAAAAGAGGTGAACTCGTAAACCTGGCCGCCGACAAACAAAGCGCCCAGTAGAGCAGTGGTCAACAACCACAAGCGGTTATTGCGAATATCGCCGCGCTTTAAGGCCGACAAAGCCAGCACCATGGTCAGCGAGCTCATTAACAATACGAATGAACTCACCGAGGTGAAGGGAATGTCAAAAATATCGCCGGGCGCTGGGCCAGTATGAAACTCGTTGCGGTACAACAAATAAGTAGAGATAAGAGCACCAAAGAGCAAGCATTCAGAGCCCAAGAAGACCCACATAGCCAACTTGTTGTGGCTAATCCCCGTGTTGGTGGGGTGTTCGGTAGTGGCTGCCTCAGACAACGGGGGCCTCCTCAGTAGCGGTTTCTTCAGAATCGTCGTGATGGCCATGTGGACCGTCGGGATCGTCAACCGGTTCGAACACCCAGGCGAAGAGCGAACCCACCATCATGATGCCACCCGGGATGGTCAGCCAAAGGCTGAAAATAAGACCCAACCCCACCAAAGGCAGTCCGGCGGAAAATACCAGCGGCCAATAAGAAGGGGAAGGAAGGTGCACGCCGGTAGCTGAACCGTCTTGACAAACTTCTTCCGCAGTAGCTACCCGCACGATGCGACCGTCTTCGTCGGTACCGTACTTGCGGTGCCAGAATTCATCCAAGCTTTCCACAACAGGAACTTCATCAAAGTTGTGTTCCGGCGTGGGGTTCGGGGTTAACCACTCAAGGCTACGGGCGTCCCATGGGTCAGGTCCGCAATGTGGTTGGCCCTTTGCTTTAACCGCTGAGACAATCACGTTGATGACAAAAATCAGCACACTGGCAGCGATAATGAACGAGCCAATTGAAGCCACCTTGTTCCACAGTTCAAAGCCAAAGCCGGGGCTATAGGTATCGATGCGGCGAGACATGCCTTGCAAGCCCAAAGTGTGCATCGGACCGAAAGTCATGTTGAAACCAACCAGCATGACCCAGAAGTTGACCTTGCCCATGGTTTCGTTGAGCATGTGGCCAAATACTTTTGGCCACCAGAAATAGAAGCCGGAGAACAAACCAAAGATAATCCCACCGAAGATGACGTAGTGGAAGTGAGCCACGATGTAGTAGGTATCGGTTTGTTGGGTGTCCGATGGGGACATAGCGTGAGTTACTCCAGAAAGCCCACCAATGGTGAACATGCTGATAACGCCAACGGCAAACAACATGGGTGCAGTGAATTTAATTTTACCGCCCCACATGGTGGCCAACCAGTTCAAAATCTTTACCCCGGTGGGCACCGCAATGAACATGGTGGACAAAGAGAAGGCCGCTACAGAGAGTGGGCCGATACCGGAAGCGAACATGTGGTGCGCCCACACGCCCCAACCCATGAAACCAATAGCGATACCTGAAAACACCATGAACTCGTAACCAAAGATGGGCTTGCGGCTAAAGGTCGGGATGACCTCCGAGATAATGCCGAAAGAAGGCAGAATCAGAATGTAAACCTCAGGGTGCCCAAAGATCCAAAAGAGATGCTGCCAAAGCAGTGGGTCGGCACCCATCTCGGTGTTAAAGAAGTTCGCCCCGAATTGGCGGCTAAAGATCAGCAAGAACAACGCCACGGCGATAACCGGCATAGCGAAGACCAGCAGCAACTGCACCACCAACATCATCCAGGTAAAGACCGGCATTTTGAAAAGGGTCATCCCGGGGGCCCGCATGTTCAAAATGGTCACGGTCAAGTTAATGGCCGACACCAACGAAGCGATACCGGTGATTTGCAGGCCAATGGCGTAGAAGTCCATACCCACGCTTGGTGAGTAGATAATGCCGCTGTTGGGGGCATACCCAAACCAACCGCCATCGGGAGCGCCACCTAATACCCAAGACAAGTTAAGGAAAATGGCTCCCGCTAAAAACACCCAAAAACTCAAGGCATTCAACCGAGGGAAGGCCACATCTCGAGCACCGATTTGTAACGGAATCAAATAGTTACCAAAGGCAGCAGCCAGCGGCATAGCGGCCAAGAAGATCATGGTCACCCCGTGCATGGTGAACACCTGGTTGTAGGTATCCGCACCCAAAATGGTGCCGTTGGGGGTAGCGAGTTGCAAACGGATAAGCAGCGCTTCGCAGCCCCCGATGACAAAGAAAACTAAAGCAGTGGCCCCATAAAGGATGCCGATTTTTTTATGGTCAACCGTGGTAACCCAGTCACGCCAACCCCCGCCACCTTTCGGCCGGGTATAGACGCCTATGGGGCGGTTTGTCTCAACAATAGTGTCGGTCATTATTCGACCTCCGTGGCTTCGATAATGCTTAATCTAGGTGAGTTACCTAGGGTGGTCAGATACGCCACCAAATCGTCAATTTCGTCTTCGCTTAAACCCATGGCCGGCATACCGCGGCGGCCCTCGGCGTACGCAGGTTTTTCTGCCGGGGCATTACGTAACCATGCTTCAAGTTGGGTGCGGTCCAGGCTGCCGTCAGGCTCGTAAAGGTTGAAAATGCCACCGGCGTAGGTGGTGCGGCTCATAAAATGCGTCAAGTTTGGTGCCGCATTAGAAACAAGGTCGGCCCCCGTGCTGGTCTCCCCGTTAATGCTGTTGACCACGTGACAACGGGTGCACTGGCTTTCAAACACCGCTTGCCCTCGCAAAGCAGCTTCATCTGTTGGTTCAGCAGGGTTAGCAAGTTGCTCAGTGATCCAAACTTGAAAATCTTCTGGGGTCATGGCCACCACCTGCATCTGCATGCGGGAGTGAGAAAGGCCACAGAATTCGGTGCATTGCCCAAAGTAAACCCCCGGGTTGTCGGCTTCAAGTTTCCATGGGTGCACTCGGCCGGGCGCCACATCGCGTTTACCGTTGAGGGCGGGAATCCAGAAACTGTGGATGACATCTCGACTGGTAGCTGAAAGTTCAATTTCTTGACCGATGGGGATGATCATCTGGCTTGAGGTAACGATGTCTGCGGGAGGCAAGTTTCGGGCATCGCTGAGGTCAACCCCATCGAGGCCATGCAAGTAGTAGCGGAACTCCCACCACCATTGTTGGCCAACTACCACAACTTCAGGCTCCCAAGTAACTGTTTCGCCATCAACTTGAATGGAGATTGCGTTATCTTCACGGTCGTTAAGGCTGGCCAAAACAATCAAAGTAAAGACCGCAAGAACCGCCAAAATAATGGTTGGAACTGCTGTCCATAGCAACTCAAGTTTAGTGTTTCCGTGAATTTGTGTCGGAAACTCTTCATCTTCGTGGTTATCGCGGAACTTCCACCAGATAACCAACGTGACCCCTAAAACCATAGCAAAAATTACGTAAGCCAAGATGAGCACTGGCTGTAAAAGGTTGTCGATCTCTTGAGCCAACGGGCCCTGAGGGTTCATAGTGTCGAGCTCGGCATCGGCGGCACACCCGGTAACCGTCAATAAAGTTGCCAGACCCAAAAGGCCTCGCCATGAGCGCAATCGCTGAAAAATCAATGGTCCGTCTCCACATGAGCATCATCTGAAGTTCCACCCTTTTGGTGAAACTCGCGTTCTCCGTTAGCAGCAGCAACAATGCCGCCCACGATTATTGCCACAAACCCCAAAGCCAAGATGCTTTGTAAAACGCCCCGCGGTATAGCCGGGCGAGCGCTGATGAAAAAAGCCAGCGCAAAAATTCCTACGCCAATCACCGTGGCCACCACTACGGCCCCATTTACTGAAGAGGCAAGAAGAATTCGAGAAACCGCGAGCACCAACACCCCGATGCCCATTAAAGACAGCAAAGGAATTTCAATAGGCCGCAACAAGTTTTCTCGCATCTCACGGTTACGTACCGGATCACCAGTGAGTTTTTCAGACCAGTTGGTCATCGTCCACTCAATAGCCATAGCGGACACAATCAACAGGCCCGCAACAAATACTGCTGGGTGAAGTACTAGGCCAAGCATCATCACGGCAAAACCGGCGGCACCTAAAACCGGCCACAGTGAAGGGCCAACGTTTATTTGTGCATCCGGGACTTCGCCTGAATCAAGTAGTTGCGCAACGGCGTCGGTATCCGCATCACGAAAGGCCGACGCAAACATGGCCAGCAACCCCGAAGCCGCTGACATCATCATCAAGGTGCCGTAAACAATATGGTTACCGACGGCCCCCTTCCAGCCCAGAGTAAGGGGGCCGGTTTCGTCGCCCCCGGTGGTATAGCCAGCAAAAGCAGCGGCAACCATGGCCGCCAGACAGAGGCCGAGCCAAAATTTAGTTCCTTTGGTGAGCATGATGAATCCCTACTTACCGATGTAGATGAATAGCCAGATAAACGAATAAACAGCCACCGCGGCGTACCAATAGAGTGCCGCCGAAGATACTAAATCATGATGTTGCGCCGTGTCTTGGCCGCCTAAGGTTCGGAGCAACAAAAGCCCCAACCAAAATACACCCAAGCCCACCATCACCATATGGGCACCGGCAATAACGTAAAAGAGCAGCGCAGCCTGGTTGTAATCAACCGGAAGGGCAATGTCTGTAAAGTAAAAAACTGTTTGATTGATAAACGCCACACCCAAGAGACCGGTAATCAAAATCGCCAAGTAAGCGTGAGTGCGATCGTTGTTTATGATCGAATAAACCGCCCACGCCATGGTGACGGCGGACAACGCCAAGGTGGCCATGTTCATGCCGCCTGGTACCAGCGAGATCGCACCCTCTGGAAACCATTCAGACCCCCAAGCCAGCGTGTCGGAACGCACCGAGAAGTAGAGAGAGAACAGTCCACCAAAGAACATGAGCGCCGCCGAGGTGGCGAACATGGTCCCCACCATCAAGGTGCGGGGACGGTTTGCCGGTGCAACCGGCGCAAGAGTAGACATCAGGCGCTCCCCTCGATGTTGGACCACTCAAGGGTTGTTCCACCCCACGGGTTGGTCACTGCAGGTTCGTTCGAGCGAAGATGACGACAACCTGAAATCACTCCATGTAATGCACCCGCTAAGGCCAATCCGTAACCAATTATCGCTATCAAGTTCAAGGCATCTACGTCTGAACCCGAGTTTCCAGCTTCGCTCAGCACCGCACCGGTGAAGTCATTTAAACCGTTAAAGCCGTTGATTAAGTCCGCCACACCAACCAGGCCAAGACCCAAAGCAATGAGAAGCCCCGTAATGAGCAGCGGGCGTTGTGGCGTAGCTTGCCCAGCGACCAAATCGCCCCACCAAGCAAGTCCGGCGGCTATACCAACTACCACGGCAGCCAAGGTAAAGGTCATTTGGGCGCCCACGGCAGAGGTGCCGGCCAAAGCAAACGATTCAACAGCGTTTAAGGCACCAACTATTGTGCCCACCAACAAAAACAACAAAGACAACATGGCTAAAACCAAGGGGGTTGCCGTAGCGCTTTCCGCTTCTTTTACCCCACTGCGCAAGGTGCCAGCCAAAGCACCCCAAGCCATAAACACCGCCAACACGGCCACAAAAGCAGCTACTACTGAAAACGCTTCTTGGCGTACCGGGGTGCCAAGGTCAAAATATGTTTGGGCATAAGCACCAAAGCCCACGAAACCCAACAAGCACATGGCGCCGAACATCCGGTTGGTGTTCAGTTTTGCTTTCACCGCTACCGGCACGATGTCGGCCACTATGCCTAATACCGGCAAGGCCCAAAGATAAATTTGCGGGTTACTAAAGGCCCATGAGAGTTGTTCCCAAATGGTTTCTTCCCCACCAAAGCGCACCGCCGGGCGGCCACGAAGATCAACGTAGATAAGCAATAAGTTGCCCATTAAAACGGGAAAAGTAAGGATCCACATGGTGCCGGCTACCAGCATTGACCAACTAAAGGCAGGCACATCGCCCAGCGACATACCGGAAGAACGGCCCGTTACCACGGTGGTCAGTACGCAAATGGTGGTGGCCCCGATACCCAGAATCACCATCATTAGGCCTACCAAGGTGATAGCTACTGCCTGAGTTTGACTGGTGGCCCCAGGGGCACCTACGCCACCATCAACGGCAAAGCCGGTCACGGTAATCGCCGCACCAAAGAGCCATACCCAAAAACCAGCAGCGGCCATGCGGGGAAAAACCAAAGAAGATGCGCCGACTTGGCGAGGCACTACCGCGGTAGCCAAACCAAGGATGGTAGGCAAAATAGCCAGCAGCACCAAGCCCACCCGATGAGCAGACCAGAGTTGAAAGATCACGTCAGCGCCATCAAAGATGCTGGCCGTACTCAAGTCAAGGCGCTCGAGTCCAGCTAAAAAGCCCACCCCGATGCTAAGAAATAATCCAAGTCCGGCAGCGCCAATCCAATACCGCGACAACAAGGTCGGGTCGGTGGTGGTTACCGCTCGTTCAATAACCGTGGTATTTTCGCTCATTAAAAATTCTTCACTCTGGTAGGCCTAAACAGAACTCGTCATTTTCAGGTCTGAGCATGCTCAGACCGTTAGATACTAGATGGAATATTTCCACTTCATGCACTTGTTTGCTCTGACTTATAGGTAGCCGCCATGAGTCAACAATGCAGAACTGGGTCAGATCCGCTGGAAGAAACCATAGGCGCCCGGCAAGGCCGGGCGGCGCATCGTCTTTTTAATTTCTCTCTCACCGGATCACCACATCGAGGGTAATGGCCCCAAAAAGTAAGGTGATGTAGGTAATAGAGAACGAAAAAAGCCGCATGGCGGAACGCTCGGTAAGTTCTTTTCGCACAACAAAGGTGTAGGCGGTAAACACAACGCCCAACACGATGGCCGATACCAGGTACAGCAATCCCATGTCAGCTACCGGAGCAAAAATCACGGTGAGCGCTACTTGAATAATGGTGTAGCGGATTATGCGATTAGCGGTGACCTCTAAGCTACGCACCGAAGGAAGCATGGGCACCGAAGCCGCCGAATAATCGTCGCGATATTTAATGGCCAAGGCCCAAAAATGGGGAGGCGTCCAATAGAAGATGACCAAGAATAAAACAATGGGGGCCCAACTCAACGAGTTGGCCACCGCGGCCCAACCCACCAAAACCGGAACCGACCCAGCGGCTCCACCAATAACGATGTTGTGGGTAGAGGTGCGTTTAAGCCACAAAGAATAAACAAACACGTAAAACAAGGTGGCCGAAATAGCCAGTACCGCACTCAACAGGTTGGCAAAAGCCCATAGCCAAACAAAGGCCAGCGCTTCCAAAGTCAAAGCAAAGATTAAGGCATTGCGGCCGGTCATTACCCCGGTCACCAACGGACGCCCGCTGGTGCGTTTCATTAATTTGTCAATGTCTTGATCAATCACCATGTTTATGGCGTTGGCGCCACCGGCGGCCAGGGCCCCACCCAAAACGGTGGCCACCATTAGCCACACCGGAGGTACCCCTTGTTGAGCCACAAACATGGTGGGCACCGTGGTGATTAAAAGCAGTTCAATAATGCGCGGTTTGGTCAACGCCACATAGCCGCCAACTTTGGCGCGAAAAGAAAGGGGGGTGGTGGTGGGCATCGTCATCAGGCTAGAAGGTGAGGCCGCGGGAATGACCGGAAACCAGAGTTCTCCGGTGTTTAACCCAAGAGCCAATCTGCCGGGGTGGGGCCTTCGGGGAACAACCGGGTTTGGAAACGCTGCATACCACTTAACCACCGGTCAACATCATCTGCTTTACGTCGGGTGTACTCGGCTACGTCATGGTGGGGCAACACATGAAACCTTTCGTCAGCAAGTGCTTCGATCACCGTGCTGGCCAATTCTTCTGCGCTGAGTACCCCGTCTACCGCTGCGGCATTTGACGAGTTGTCATCGCCCAACAAATGAGGGGTTGGGCTATTGGCAATAATGTTGGTCTCTACCGCTTGAGGACAAAGCACGGAGACCCCAATGCCGCGGTCGCCATAAGTTATTTGGATCCACTCAGCTAAAGCAACGGCTGCGTGTTTGGTCACCGAATAGTGCAGCGACCCGATTTGAGTAAGCAACCCCGCCGCTGATGAAGTATTCAAGAGCCAACCGCCGCCCTGGTCAACCATGTGGGGGATGGCGTAGCGAGCGGCATAAACATGGGCCATGACGTGGACATCAAACATACGCAACATCTCGGCATCGTCGGCTTCGAGGCCGCCCACCGTTACATAACCGGCGTTGGAGACAAAAAGGTCAAGAGCTCCGTGGTGGGCCACCGTGTCGGCCACTAAAGCTTTTATGGCTGACTCGTCGGCCACGTCACAAGCCACCCCGGTACCCCCTACGGCGGCCGCTACTTCAGCGGCGCCTTGACCATCACGGTCTGCAACCACTATTGCTCGCGCCCCCTCCGCATGAAATCGTTGAGCCAAAGCAGCACCAATGCCGCTGGCCCCTCCGGTAATGACGGTGACTTTATTTTTTAGTTCCATAAATGAGGATCCTACGAAGTCTTTAGGGTCGGTGCCTGACCGGGCCGTAGACTATTGAGGTGACCCTCACTCTTTCTCCTTCAACGTATCGCCGGATTACTGGTTGGGCGCTATTTTTTTTAGCAGCCATTGTGGTCACCGGTGGGGCGGTTCGTTTAACCGGTTCTGGTCTGGGTTGCCCCGATTGGCCTACCTGCGAGTACGACCAGTTTGCTCCGGAATCTGGCATTCATGGGTGGGTAGAGTTCGGTAACCGGTTGATCACTGGGTTGGTTTCGGTGGCCGTAATTTTGGCGGTACTGGGTTCGGTGCGGCGAACACCACGCCGAAATGACTTGCTGCGTTGGTCGTGGGGGTTGGTGGCTGGCATGGTGGGCCAAATTGTTTTAGGTGGGATCGTGGTGCTCAGCCACTTGAACCCTTGGCTGGTCTTGGGGCACTTTGGACTTTCCATGCTGCTGATTTGGAACGCCGTGGTGTTGCACCACAAAGCAGGCGACCACCCGGAAAAAGCTGCACCTCTATTTATTCGCCGTTTAAGTTCGGTTTTAGTTGGCTGGGCGCTAATTGTTTTGGCTACCGGAACGCTAGTTACCGGTTCGGGGCCTCATACCGGTAGCCGTGAGGACCCCATAGAGCGTCTTCCTTTTGCCATTACTGAGATTGCTCGCATACATGGTTCAGTGGTGGTGATCTTTTTACTTTTGGTAACTCTTTTCGGTACCCAGATTTTTCTTCATCCCGGAACTAAGGCACTGCAACCTTGGGCTCGTTTGCTGGGTTTAGTGGTGGTCGGCCAGGCCGCACTTGGTTGGACGCAATATTTCACGGGAGTGCCAGAAATTTTGGTTGGTTTACATATTGCGGGAGCGACCGCTTTGTGGGCCACGCTGGTAAAAATTTGGCTGACCGCCGCCGGGTCTTCATGAATACTCCTGCCCCACTTGAGGTTGAAGAACCCAGCATTGGCCAAGACAGTCAGGTGGCTGCTGACCAACCGTGGATTGTTTTGGTGTGGAACGACCCCATCAACTTGATGTCCTACGTGTCGTTTGTTTTTCAAAAACTCTTTGGTTACTCCCAAGAAAAAGCTGACCTTTTAATGCTCGATGTTCACGACAAAGGGCGTGCCGTGGTTTCTTCGGGCACGAGAGAACGCTCCGAGTTAGATGTTTTTCGCTTGCATGAGCATGGGTTGTGGGCCACCATGCAACACGAGGACGCTTAATGCTTTCGCAGCGCCAAGCTTTTCGTAACCGCCCTCGGCAAGGCTTAATTGAGATTTGTCTTGATGACCATGACCGGTTGTTGATCGCTGACTTGGCGGGGCAGTTTCGTTCGTTGCTTTCCGAAGGAGACGATGCTGCTTTGCAACGTCTTTATCCCACCGCTTACCCCGATCACCCGGAACACAATGTGGAGTACGGCCAGTTGGTTCACGACGATTTGTTGCGGGGGCGTCTCGAAGCCATAGAGGTTGTGGAGGCCACTGCTCAGGAGCCTTCTCTTAGCCTTGACCAGTTAAACGCTTGGATCACCGTGGTGAGTGGTTTGCGATTGGTAGTAGGCACTCGACTTGATGTTTCTGAACAAGATGAGTTTGACCCGGAGGCTGAAGATGCCCCCATGCAGTCGCTTTTATGGTGGCTAGCCATGCTGTTAGACGAAGCCGTTACGGCGGCCAGCGACTACCTGCCCGACCCGTTAACGCCTTGACGGTAAAAACCTTTCTTGAACCGGTCAACCTTTTTTCTAAATCGCCCTTTTCTCTAAAATGGGTCGCCCTTTTATTAGGACGGTGGTAACGTGACCCGTCCTTCGCGTGAGGAAGAGCCCCCATCGTCCAGCGGCCTAGGACGCCTGCCTTTCACGCAGGTAACACGGGTTCGAATCCCGTTGGGGGTACAAAACATAGATCGAGTTTGGAACTTTTGTTCTAAGCCTCGTTGGTCCTGTGGTGCAGTTTGGAGTGCACGCCGGCCTGTCAAGCCGGAGGTCGCGGGTTCAAATCCCGTCAGGACCGCCACCGTGGCCCACCCAAATTTGGGTGGGTACTACGGGGTCGGGTAGCTCAGTTGGCAGAGCGTCCGCCTGAAAAGCGGAAGGTCACCGGATCGACGCCGGTCCCGACCACCAGACAAAGCCCACCTCCCGGTGGGCTTTGTTGCTTTTGGTGACCTAATGTTTTCTCATGGCCGTTGACCAGCGCGTACTTATTTCTGAAGCAAATTTGCGCCAAGTTGGTGGCGTGCCCACCGAAGATGGCCGTTTTGTAAACACCGGTTTGTTATTTCGGAGCGGTTACCTCAGCGACCTTTCGGGTGACTCCTTTAATCTTCTCCAAGGTTTGGAGCTACGCAATATGGTGGATTTACGCCGACTCACCGAAAGCCAGGAACGGCCTCATCCCAAACTGTTGGATTGCCGGGTGCATGCTTTTTCAGTTTCTGAAGATGACAACGAGTTTGCGGTCATCGCCAACCGGTTGGGTGAACCGGGTTTGTCGCAACAAGCGCCAGAAATGATTGCCCAATATTTTGCCGGCAATATCACTCATCGCCTAGATCGCTACCGCCCGGTTTTTCAGTTTGTTACCAACCCTGACCACTACCCATTGTTGTTTAATTGCACCGCAGGTAAAGACCGCACTGGTTTTGTGGCGGCCATCGTGTTGCGTTTGTTGGGGGTAGAAGAGTCCGTGGTGGTTGACGATTTTCTTTTAAGCAACGAGGTCCGCCGAGTGTGGATCGACCAAAAATTTGTGGAGTTTCGTGATCGCTTGGCTCAGGAATCTGGTGTAGCGCCAGAAAGTTTAGACGACGACGTGTTGGCCCCGTTACGCGTGTTGTTGCTGACCCAAGCCTCTTTTATTGAAGCAGTCTTTGCTGCGGTGGAGCGTCAGTGGTCTTCCTGGGACGTTTTTCGCCGAGATGGGTTAGGCATTGACGACGCCCAGTTTTCGCGGTTTCAAAAATCTTTACTGGTTTAACCTGCTTACCTTTGCGCGGCTCAAGTTTTTAAGGCATGATCAACCTCTAAACCACTACGAGGTGAACCATGACTTTCCATGAAAACATTTACATCAACGGTGCTTGGGTGCCTTCGGGCGGCGACACCGGCATTGAGGTAATCAACCCCTCCACTGAAGAAGTCATTGGTTCAACGCCACGCGGGGTGGCCGCCGATGTAGACGCGGCCGTAGCCGCGGCCCGAGCAGCCTTTGGACCTTGGGCTGCCCTGAGCCTCGAAGAACGCTTGGGCTACATTGAAGGATTGGCCGGACAATTAGGGGCTCGTATGCAAGAAATGGGTGCGCTTATTTCTTCCGAAATGGGTATGCCGACCATGTTGGCCAACATGATTCAAGCCGGTTTGCCGACCGCTACTACGGGCAGCGTGCCTGGTACCGCTCGGGCCTTTGCTTTTGAAGAAGACCTTGGTCGCACTTTGGTTACCCGCGACGCCGTTGGGGTAGTGGCTTGCATTACTCCGTGGAACTATCCGTTACATCAGATCATGGCCAAGATTGCTCCCGCTATGGCCGTGGGTTGCACCGTGGTGCTCAAGCCCAGCGAGGTTGCCCCATTGAATGCCTTTTTGTTGGCCGAAATCATTGATGGCTTGGGCTTCCCCCCGGGCGTCTTCAACCTGGTTTCTGGGCTGGGCCCCGAGGTCGGCGAAGCTATGGCCGCCCACCCCGACATCGACATGATTTCTTTTACCGGTTCTACCCGGGCCGGCACACGGGTAGCCGAGGTAGCTGCCCCCAACGTGACCCGGGTGCATCAAGAACTCGGCGGCAAGTCGGCCAACATTATTTTGGATGACGCCGATTTCTCGGCCGCTATTCCGGGTGCCGTCAACGCTTGCTTTTTAAACTCGGGCCAAACCTGTAGTGCCCTTACTCGTTTGTTGGTGCCAGCAGACCGCATGGATGAAGCGGCCGAATTGGCCGGGCAAATTGCCGCCGCCTTTACCCCGGGAGCGGCCGACGGTGAAGGTACCCGCCTCGGACCACTTGTTTCTCAAGCCCAGTGGGATCGGGTACAAGGCCTTATCCAAACCGGTATTGACGAAGGCGCCACTTTGGTAACCGGAGGAACCGGTAAACCGGAGGGCCTCGATGTGGGTTATCACACCCAACCGACGGTGTTCGCTAACGTCACCAACGACATGGCCATTGCGCGTCAAGAAATCTTTGGCCCGGTGCTTTCCATTATTGGTTACACCGATGATGCTGATGCAGTGGCCATTGCCAACGATTCGGACTACGGCCTTTCTGGTGGGGTGTGGGGCACCGACCCCGACCGTGCCTTGTCGGTGGCTCAGCGTTTACGCACCGGCCAGGTAGACATGAATGGTTCTATCTTGAACACCGATGCGCCTTTCGGTGGATACAAAAAATCGGGCAATGGTCGAGAGTTGGGTCGCCACGGGATGGAAGAATTTTTAGAGGCCAAGCAAATAAACCTGCCCGCTGGCTAGCCGGACTTGCTAATAACGATCGTTATCGGTAATATGTGGTTTAAGAGTTAGCCATCTGGCTAACTTCTGAACATAGTCCCTAATTGCGGAGGAACCATGAAGATCACCGTTGACGCCGAAAAATGCGAAGGCCATAGCCGTTGCTACTCGCTGGCCCCTGAGTTGGTAGACGTAGATGACTACGGCAACGCCTTTGTCCTCAACGAAGGTCAGGTTCTCGAGGGCATGGAAGAACGAGCTCAACTCATCGTGGACAACTGCCCAGAGTTCGCTATCGAAATTCACGAGGGTTAAGCCATGACCGACACCGAACGCTGCCCAGTAGAAAATGTCGCCACCGATTACGACATTTTTGACCCCGACTACATCAACGACCCGGTGCCCGCCTGGACAGAAATACGGGAAGGTCAATGCCCTATTGCTCACACCGAACGGTGGGGCGGATCATGGCTCCCCACCCGCTACGAAGACGTGCAGGCCTTAGCCAAAATGGTGCCTGAACTTTCGAGCGCCAACCCTGGCCCCATCGTGGTCAACGTTCCCGAAGAGTTCCGCCGACCGGAACGCGAAGGCCTCAACGGAGCGGCCCCCATCAGTGCCGACCCGCCTGAACAAACCTGGACCCGCAAAGCGCTGCTTCCACATTTCACCCCCAAAGCCATTGCCCCACAACGCACCTACACCGAAACCCTCTGCCAAGAACTCATCGACGGGTTCATAGACAACGGTGGCTGCGACGGCGCCGTCAACTACGCCCAACAAATCCCCCCTCGGGTTATTGCCCACAAGCTCGGCGTAGATGAAAACATGGTTGACGAATTCATCGTCTGGGTGCGCGGCGTTCTAGAAATAGGCCTCACTCAACCCGAATTGCGTCTCAAATACGGCGACATGATCCACGGCTTCTTCGCCGATGAGGTAGCCGAGCGCCGCCAAAACCCCCAAGACGACCTCATCACCGCCCTCTGTAACACCGAGGTCGATGGCCAAATGTTGCCCGACCAGGTAATCGTAGGGATGTGCAACCTGCAGTTAGTGGCCGGCATTGACACCACCTGGTCCTCTATTGGCTCAGCACTTTGGCACTTTGCTACCCACGAAGAAGACCGCCGCCGTATGGCCGCTACCGACCACGACGACCCCCTCTGGGATTCCGCCATTGAAGAACTACTACGGGCCTACTCGGCGGTCACCATGGCCCGCACGGTTATGGAACCTGTTGAAATAAGCGGCGCCAGTTTGCAAACTGGTGACAAGGTGTTGATGAACTTCCCCGGTGCCAACCACGACCCCGAGGTATTCGAAAACCCCGACCAAGTCATTTTGGACCGACAACGCAACCGCCACATCGCCTTCGGCGCCGGCATCCACCGCTGCGCCGGGTCCAACCTAGCCCGCATGGAAATGGAAGTAGCCCTCAAAACCTGGTTCGCTCGCATCCCCGAATTCACCTTGGCCAATCCCGATGAGGTGACCTGGGCCGGCGGCCAAGTACGCGGCCCCCGCATCTTGCCCCTCAACTTCGGCTAACCATGACCGATGCCGACCGCTGCCCGGTAGAAAACCTGGCTACCGATTACGACATTTTTGACCCGGACTACATCACCGACCCTGTACCGGCTTGGTCAGAAATACGGGAAGGCCAATGCCCTATTGCCCACACCGATCGCTGGGGCGGCTCATGGCTCCCCACCCGATATGAAGACGTACAAGCCTTAGCCAAAATGGTGCCTGCTCTTTCTTCTAAGGCGCCCACCGTGGTGGATTTACCACCAGAATTTCGCGACACCGAAAGCACCAGTTACAACGCCGCAGCCCCCATTAGTGCCGACCCGCCTGAACAAACCTGGACCCGCAAAGCTTTGTTGCCGTTTTTTACGCCCAAAGCCATTGCCCCACAACGCACCTACACCGAAACCCTCTGCCACGAACTCATTGACGGGTTCATCGACCGCGGCAACTGCGACGGCGCCGTCAACTACGCCCAACAAATTCCACCCCGGGTTATCGCCCACAAACTCGGCGTGGGCAGCGAGCGAGTAGACGAGTTCATTATCTGGGTACAAGGAGTACTCGAGATTGGGTTGACCCAACCAGAACTTCGTGTGCACTACCGAAACGTCATCCGTAGCTTCTTTGAAGAACAAGTTGCCGAGCGAAAAGCAAGCCCTGGCGATGATCTAATTTCTGAACTTTTAAAAACCGAAATAGACGGCCAACCCCTCCCCGACGAAGTCATCGTGGGCATGTGCAACCTGCAGTTGGTAGCCGGCATTGACACCACCTGGTCGTCTATTGGCTCCGCCCTTTGGCACTTTGCTACCCACGAAGAAGACCGCCGCCGTATGGCCGCCACCGACCACCACGACCCGCTCTGGGACTCCGCCATTGAAGAACTCTTACGGGCCTACTCGCCAGTCACCATGGCCCGCCGGGTCACCGAGGTGGTGGAATACCAAAATGTCACCATGCAACCCGGCGACAAAGTATTGATGAACTTCCCCGGCGCCAACCACGACCCCGAGGTATTCGAAAACCCCGACCAAGTGATCTTGGACCGGCAACGCAACCGCCACATCGCCTTCGGCGCCGGCATCCACCGCTGCGCCGGGTCCAACCTGGCCCGCATGGAAATGGAAGTAGCCCTCAAAACCTGGTTCACTCGCATCCCCGAATTCACCTTGGCCAACCCCGATGAAGTCACCTGGGCCGGCGGCCAAGTACGCGGCCCCCGCATCATGGCCCTCAACTTCGGCTGAGTTTTACTGCGCAGCCAAAGCAGCTTTAAACACACCCTCAGTGATCGCTTGTTGAGTTTCAGCATCAATTTCATCTAACAAGGTGATGGTGACGTCTTTAATGGTGACCGTGCAAGGAAACAGATGCGGGTACAAGCCCACCGGGGCACCGGTATCCACGCCCACATCGAAGGTTTCTCCACTCATAGAAAAAACCACCGGCACGGTGGCTTCTATGCGTTCCGAAGCCAACAGTTCTTGATCAACAAACAGGTGAGCGGTTCCCCCTTTGCCAAAACCTCCGTCGTAATCAAAAAGTACCCGCACCTCGTGGGGCCCGGGAGTTAAAGGTTCTGATGCTTCTACCGTCGTTCGCTGGTGTCCAAACAAGTTGTAATGATAAACCGGCCGCCCCTCTTGCAAATAAAGCGTCCACCCATTGAGGTTTCCCCCCTGACACACGATGACCCCTTCAACATCTGAAGCATCCACTTCTAACCGGGCAACCAAATCAAACGACCGGTTTTTAATATCAATCACGCTGCCTTCCGGCATGCGTACATGGGCCGGCGTGTAGGTGGCCTGCTTTGCCCCTTGCAACGGAGAGGGCGGGCGGGTGTCGGCGGTGAGGCGGTCCCCGGGGTCGCGTAACGGGTAAACGCCATTGCGGCGGGCCTCCGCATCAAAGAGTTCTTTCATTTCAGCCAAACGCTCGGGTTGTTCTTTGGCTAAGTCGTGGCTCTGAGAAAAGTCAGTCGTGATGTCGTAGAGTTCCCATTTTTCTTGCGGGCCATCAAAGGGTTGGCTGGCCATACGAATCCATGGCACCCTCCCATGAAAACACGATGCAATGTAGCCCTCGTGGTAAATAGCTCGATTACCCAGAATCTCAAAATATTGGGTAGTTCTTTTGCTCGCCGCTGAGGCCTCGTCAAAGGAGTACCCCATGGAGGTTCCCTCAATAGGCATCTGCTTCACCCCGTTCACTACCTCGGGAGGCTTCACCCCGGCGGCCTCATAAATAGTGGGCGCCAAGTCGACCACATGATGGAACTGAGTGCGCAAACCACCGGCATCAGTAATGTGTTGAGGCCACGACAAAGCCATGGCGTTACGGGTTCCCCCAAAATGCGACGCCACTTGTTTCATCCATTGAAACGGTGCGTCCTGAGCCCACGCCCACCCCACGTTGTAATGGCATTCACATGCTGCGGTACCAAAGTCGTCCATGTGTTCTAAGAGCCATTCCGGGTCTTCGTGTACCCCGTTTTGAAACGAAGGAGCCGACCAGGCCCCATGAATGGTTCCCTCGGCCGAAGCCCCGTTGTCGCCCGTGACATAAACAAAAAGAGTATTTTCCCATTCATCCATGGTTTCTAACGCATCAATCAGCTTTCCTACCTGCGCGTCGGTGTGGGCCAAAAAGGCCGCAAATACTTCCATAAGGCGTCGAGCCACCGGTTTGTACCGATCGGGGTATTCATCCCAACTGGGTATTTCTTCTGGACGAGGCGTGTTCACCGTGCCGGCCGGGATAACCCCTAAGGTCAATTGTTTCTCAAAAATTTGTTGCCGGAGAGCATCCCAGCCTTCATCGAACTGACCAGCAAATTGGTCAAGCCAGTCGGCCGGAACCTGCAAGGGCGTATGCACCGCACCGGGAGCAAAATAACAAAAAAACGGCCGATCCGGTCGGTGCGCTTTTACTTGCTGCATCCAATTGATGGACTGCTCTGCCAAATCTTCGGTGAGGTG
This sequence comes from Acidimicrobiia bacterium, assembly GCA_012959995.1. Taxonomy (NCBI): domain Bacteria; kingdom Bacillati; phylum Actinomycetota; class Acidimicrobiia; species Acidimicrobiia bacterium. The sequence continues at coordinate 80,269 of DUCC01000034.1, read as the reverse complement.
GTAATCCCCTCGACCCACATAAGGCTCAATGGGAGTGGTTTGGTCATAAAGGGCCGGTTCAAATTGCGACGTTTCTGCACCCAGAAAACCATAGAAGCGATCAAAACCCAAGCCTGTGGGCCAACGGTCAAAGGGGCCAGCCGGGCCTACCTCCCACCGGGGGGTGAGATGGCCTTTGCCAAACATGCCGGTGGCATATCCATTGGAGCGAAGTACTTCGGCCACCGTGGCTGCCTCCGCAGGGATTATTGAGTCATAGCCAGGGAAAGAGTTCGCCACCTCGGTAATGCATCCCACGTGCACGGTGTGGTGGTTGCGGCCAGTAAGCAGCGAAGCACGGGTGGGGGCACAAAGTGCCGTGGTGTGGAACTGGTTGTAGCGCAAACCTTGGGCAGCGACACGATCACATGCTGGAGTAGTTATGGGGCCACCAAAAGTAGAAAACGACCCGAAGCCCACATCGTCAAGCAACACCACCACCACGTTGGGGGCACCAGCAGGTGCTTGGTCTAAAGAAAGCGGGGTACCGGTCGCTTCAGAAAAAAGTCGCTTAACTGGTTCAGTCATCTTTTTCACTCTCTTGAGTTTTCACAAAGTTTGCTAGGTGATTAAAGTAGCCCACATGGAGGACCTTGCTCAATTTCGCACCGAAGTTCAATCTTTTTATGCCACCCTGCCTGATTTACTCTCTGGTCTTGATGACCCCCTAGAGCGAGGAAGGGCCTACCTCGCTGCTCGCTACGATGCCGGTCTTGGGGCCCTTGACTATCCGATCGAAACCGGTGGCCGAGGCTTAGATAAAGAATTCATCAACACCTTTCGCAAAGAAGCCCCCAGTAGAGAATCCGCTAACGCAGTTTTTGGTTTTGGCATCGGTATCAATATGGCCCTGCCTACTTTGCGTGATTATGGCAGCACTGAATTACAGCAACGATTCCTCCGCCCCGGATTAAGAGGTGACGAAATATGGTGTCAACTTTATTCCGAACCCGGAGCCGGATCAGACCTCGCCGGGCTTACCACCAGTGCCAAACTTGACGGCGACCAGTGGGTGGTAAGTGGTCAAAAAGTCTGGACCTCCGGAGCCAGCGATGCCGACTTTGGCATACTGCTCGCTCGAACCAACCCTGACGTGCCAAAACACCAAGGCATCTCCATGATGATTCTCCCCATGAAACAACCGGGCGTCGAGGTGCGGCCCTTGCACCAGATGACCGGAGTATCCAGCTTCAACGAAGTGTTCATTACCGAAGCGAAAATCCCCGCTCCATGGGTTGTTGGTGCACCCGGCGAAGGCTGGCGCATGGCTGTCGCTTTATTGAGTTACGAGCGTTCCTCTATCGGGGCCGGGGGAGGCCGCCGCCCGATCACTGTTGAACGACTGATTTCCTTAGCGCAAGAGAGCGAGGCCCACCAAGACCCCATCGTTCGACAAGACTTGGCCACTCTTTTTACCAACCGAAAAATTATTGAGTGGTTAAACCGGCGCCCGGGCATTCACCCCTCGCTTACTAAACTCTGGCGCACCAAAGAGGGACGGGCCGCCGCTGCTACCGCCACCCGGTTAGCCCACATGCAAGTAATCGCCTGGGAAGGGAAACCTCTCGGCAACGATAAAAAAACGTTGACTTACGGAATATGTGATGCCCCAGCGCTTTCTTTAGGTGGAGGCACCGATGAAGTGCAACGAAATACTTTAGGTGAGCGTGTGCTTGGTTTGCCTCGCGAACCTACTCCAGACCGCAATCTTGCCTTCAAGGACACCCTCAAAAACTAAGACTTACCGTGCAGGGTTGCTTGTGTCGCCTTGGCTACATCCCCATCCAACATGATGGCCCGCAAGGTGGCGCGTAGACGTTTTTCAAATTCAGCCTCTTCTTCTTTGTCAAAGGCAAAACCCGGCAACACTCGTTGTTCAAAAAGAGACCAACCCAGTTGGAAGAGTGTTCCCACCGCCACATCGGTAAGCGTTTGTTTATCCGGGTCTTGGCCTTTCCCCCGTAAAACACTCACCTTCTTTAATGAATCTTCAATCACCGGGTGCACGGTTGAAAGGCCTTCGAGTTCCCCCGAGATTGAAGAAAACGCTAACGCTCGCAAATAATCCATGCGATGGCGTATAGAAAATGGTTCGTCTGAAGACCAAGACTCATCAATTGGCCCCTCGGCAAAAGAAGACGCCAAGTCCGCCAAACCTGCTTGCAGTAAAACTTCCTTTGAGCCAAAATAGTGGTGAACCAACCCATAGTTCACCCCCGCTTCTTCGGCCAGTTCTCGGCCAGAAATTTGATGAGGTGGGCGTTGCCCCAATAACCTCACGGCCGCCGCCACCAAAGCTACTTTTACCTGTTGGGCTCCCCGTGGCTTGGCGTTCATGTTTGCTGCTCCAAACCAACCGAGCCTTCAAGGGCACTCACTAAGGATCTAATACGCTGATCCACTTTTGGTAAATCTTCATCCGTCAATCCAACCGAGTGGGCATTGTGCGAGCCAAAAATGGGTCGGCCCAGCAAAAGGGCGTAAAGAGAAGCAACAACAACTGCGTGCTGCACTCGATCACCAGAGGGGTCGGTTTGGGCAAAAAGATTCAAATAGGCCTCAACCACCGGAAGGTCTCTCTCCTCATTCCATTCCTTCGAAGTCTCAAGAGCCATATGCCCGGCCACCGCCCAAAACGAGCGTCGGTCGCTGGTATCACTTAATGAAACCGACTGGCTCCCTCCTTGCATCACCGAATCAACTACCCACTGGTTAAGAAAATCTCGGGCAGCAAGAAAAGCATTTTGTTTCCCATTGAAGTAATAGTGAATCAACCCATAGCTCACTCCTGCTTCTTCGGCCAGTTCACGACCAGAAATAGCCGAAGGGGGGCGATCCTCTAATAAGCGCAGCGCCGCCTCAATAATGTCTTGGCGGGCCGAGGTTTCTGACATGCCTAGTTTTGAACCGGTAAAAAAAGAGCCTGCTGGGAAACCTCGAGCACGGCTTTTCGGTGGCTTTCCCAAGAAGAACCCACAGCCAGCCCCGCTTTTAAAGCCCGCACCCCTTGGGGCGGGCATTGGGCTATTTCACGAGCAACCTGGGTGGCCTGAGCCAATACCTGATCATCTTTAACAACCTCCAGCGCTATCCCTAAACGGTGAAGATCCGGGCCAAAGAATTTGCGTCCCGTCAACACCAATTGCTGTGCAGCAGCAACTGAAAAACGCTCATGAAGCCACGTCAAGTTTAAGGGTGCCGCCATTCCCAACTTTATTTCTGCGACTTGCAAATACGCTCCCTGGCCAGCCACCAAAAGGTCGCAAGCCAAAGCCAGCGAAGCGCCTCCATTGATAGCGAAGCGTTCTAAAGCACCAACCACCGGTACCGGGCAAGCGTAAATAGCCTTATGAGCAGCCGACGCCGACGCCGCGGATGAAGTCAACCAGGGCGGAGGCGGGTCAGCTTTGTATTCTTTCAGGTCGAGACCAGAACAAAATGCTCCTTGTGCGCCATGAAGCAACACCGCATTGACTTCTGGGTTCTGGCTAAGCGAAGTAAAGGCCGCCGCCAATTCGTCAAACAGCGGGCCGATGAGAGCATTCCGGCGCTCTGGGCGCTGCAAGGTTACCGTGGCTAACCCCTCAGAAATATTCAATAAAACATTTGTATCGGCCGACATGTAAACAAGGTTAGCCAATTGGCTAACCTAATGCGAAAAGCCAAAAGGAGAATCATGCGCGCCGCCGTTTTACATCAAGCCCCCGGTGAATTAGTCATCGAAGATCTCACCATTGCTCAACCACAAGGACGCGAGGTGCTTATCCAAACCCGTGCTTCGGGGCTCTGCCACAGCGACCTTCACGTCATCGAAGGGCTCTTGCCCTTGGGCCCCGGCCCCACTGCCTTGGGTCACGAAGCCTCTGGTGAAGTCATCGCCGTAGGCCCCGACGTGGCCACCATGAAACCAGGCGACCATGTAGTGACCTGCTTGACCCAATTCTGCGGTTCCTGTACCGAATGCTTAAATGGTCAAACTTGGACCTGCGAACGCCGTCAACTCTTAGGGCGAAATGAAAACGAAACCCCCCGTTTAGCTTTGGGCGATCAACCCATCCGCGCTATGGCCGGCTTGGGGGCTTTTGCCGAACAAATGTTGGTTCACGAAAACGCTGCCGTGGTCATCAATGACGACATTCCTTTCGACCTTGCCGCCCTGCTGGGTTGTGCGGTCATTACCGGGGTGGGCTCAGCCGTAAACGGCGCCGCCATCCGCGCCGGAGAAACCGTGGCCGTCATTGGCTGTGGGGGCATAGGCCTCAACATTGTGCAGGGCTGCCGCTTGGCCGGCGCGGGACGCATCATCGCTATTGACCTCAATGCCGAAAAACTTGAAGCGGCTAAAGGGTTCGGAGCCACTGACATCATCAATGCCAGCGAAACCGACCCGGTGGCTGCCGTGCTGGAACTCACCAGCGGGGTTGATGCTGCCTTCGAAGCCATAGGGCTAACCGCAACCGCCGAACAAGCCTTAGCCATGATCAAACCCGGGCGCACCGCTTACCTGGTGGGCCTTCCCCCGGCGACCAGCACCATGGCCGTGCCCGGTGCCTTCATGGTTTTGCAAGCAAAAAGCCTCCGCGGGCTTTTCATGGGCAATAGCAACTTTAAAACCACCATCCCCGAGTTAGTAACTCACTACCTCGGTGGACGCCTTGACCTTGAACGTTTAGTTTCCGCCCACATCACTCTTGATGAAGTAAACGGCGGCTACGACGAAATGCGGGCCGGGTCAACGCTGCGTTCGGTCATCATGTTCGACTCCTAGGTCGGGGATTAAAAGCCCAACCACAAGAGTCGTGCAAACTTAACTTCGGCAAACCCCATCAGTCCGAGCCGCCTCGGCCACTGCTTTGGCCACCGCAAACGGTACCTCTTTGTCAAATACCGAGGGCACCACAAACTGGGCCGTGAGGTCTTCATCAGACACAGACTCGGCGATGGCGCGAGCGGCCGCCAACTTCATGTTTTCGGTAATGTCGGTGGCCTGAGCATCAAAAGCGCCCCGAAAAATACCGGGGAACGCCAACACGTTGTTGATCTGGTTGGGGTAATCGCTGCGCCCCGTGGCCATCACCGCCGCCAAGCCGTCGGCTTCTTCGGGGCGAATCTCTGGGTCAGGGTTAGCCATAGCAAACACAAACGGCTCTGGGTTCATGGTGCGCAGGTCAGCGGCCGTCAAGAGTCCGGGCCCACTTACGCCGATGAACACATCAGCGCCCACCAGGACATCTTGCAAAGTGCCCATTTTGCGTTCCGGGTTAGTGTTGGTAGCAAACCATTCTTTGGCCGAGTTGAGGTTGTCGCGGCCGGAGTACACCGCACCGGTGCGATCCACCCCCACGATCTCACCAACGCCTGCGTTATAAAGAATCTTGCCTACCGCTACTCCAGCGGCGCCCATGCCCGCAATAACCACCGAAAGGTCTTCGATGTTGCGGCCGGTGAGGCGACAAGCATTCCACAAAGCAGCCAAAGTAACCACGGCGGTTCCGTGTTGGTCATCATGAAAAACTGGGATGTCTAGCGCCTCTTTCAAGGCATCTTCCACCGCAAAAGCGGCCGGTGCGGCAATGTCTTCCAGATTGATGCCGCCAAAGGTGGGGGCCAAACGGATCACCGTGTCAATAATTTCCTGCGGATCGGTGACGTCGAGGCAAATAGGAAAAGCATCCACCCCAGCGAACTCTTTAAAGAGCAGCGCTTTGCCTTCCATCACCGGCATAGCAGCCAGTGGGCCAATATCGCCCAAACCCAACACGGCCGTCCCATCGGTCACGATAGCTACCGTATTTTTGCGAATAGTTAGTTCATGTGACCGTTCTGGATTCTCATGAATGGCCATACAAACCCGAGCTACCCCTGGGGTGTAAGCCATGGACAGATCATGACGGTCGTTTACTGGGCACAAGGTTTTAACTTCAATCTTTCCGCCTTCGTGTATAGCGAAGGTACGGTCGTACCAAGAAACCAAAGTCACCCCGCTGAGTTCTTCGACTTTTTTTACTACCGTCAACGAATGCTCTTCGTCACGGCAGTTCACACAAACATCATTTACCAGCAAGTCGCCGCGCACATCGAAGCCCCCCATGGAAACAATGTTGGCCCCCGCTTCACCAATGCTTGTGGTGAGGCGGCCCAAAGTATTGGGCACATTGTCGAGCTCCACGTGGAGAACGATTGAAAAAGCAGCGGTCGGGAGAAAAGGCATACCAGAAGCCTAGAGGCTGCGCTTCGGTACTGGTCAAGGTCCTTCGTAGGGAAAACCCAAATCAAGTGCGGTCACCAAGGGGTGAAAAGGGATTCCTGCCGCTCGGGCCGCTGCCTCACAGGTACCGCCTCGGTCAACTACCGACAAGATAAGCACCGGCTCGGCACCCAAATCACGTACTGCTTGCGCTGCTTCTAACGGGGACTTCCCTCGGGTCACCGTGTCTTCGCAAATAACCACGCGGTCGCCGGGTTGCAGCGCCCCGGCTAAACGGCCCTGCACCCCGTGGTCTTTAGATTCTTTTCGAATACTAAAGGAACGTAAATCACGCCCTCGGGTGGCGCCCACCGCAGCAATACCAAAAGCCACCGGGTCAGCACCAGCAGTAAGCCCACCAATAGCCGTTACGTCATCACCAATAACTTCTAAAGCCGCTTCAGCGATTAACAAAATACCTTCCGGGCGACAAGCAGTCTGTTTGGAATCGCAAAACCAGTTGCTGCTTCGCCCGCTTTTTAGCGTGAAGTCGCCGGTGCGAATGGAATATTTTAACAAATGTTCAACAAGGGCCGCAGAAGGTTTACTCATAAAGGTGACCTTACCGGTCGAAGGTCACGCAACCAGAACCATGAACCAGTTGGCCAATAATGCTGGCCCTTTGCCCTTGGGTGGCCAAAGTATTGAGCACCCCATCGGCCTGACTTTGGGGAACCACCAACACCATGCCTACTCCCATGTTAAAAACTCGGCCCATTTCTTCATCAGAAATATCGCCCATCGCTTGTAGCTCGGCAAAGATCCGAGGCGGAGTCCACGCTTTGGTGTCTACCAAGGCATCTACCTCTGTGCCCATGACCCGCGGCAAATTACCAATCAGGCCGCCGCCGGTAATATGCGCCACGGCGTGTACCTCGTGTTCAGCCAAAACCGCACCTACCGCCGGGGCATAAATAACGCTAGGGGCCAGCAACTCGTCGGCCAAGGTGGTTTCGGCGCCTTCCCATGCCGGTTCACCCAGCGAGCATTCTGCTACCTCGAAAACTATGCGCCGAGCCAACGAAAAGCCGTTAGAGCGCAGGTTGGGTGACTCCAACGCCACCAGCACATCGCCGGCCGCTACTTGTGAACCATCTAAAACCTTGCTGCGTTCTACTGCTCCCACAGCAAACCCCACCAAATCAAACTGAGCGGTCTCCATGACCCCAGGGTGTTCGGCCATTTCTCCGCCGATTAATGCACAGCCCGCAGTGCGGCAACCGTTGGCTATGCCGGCCACCAGTTGTTCCATAACTTCTGGTACCAACTGCCCTACCGCTACGTAATCCAGAAAAAATAATGGAGCGGCCCCGACACAAATTAAGTCGTCCACACACATAGCCACCAAATCTTGGCCGATGGTGTCAAAGCGTCCGGTCATGCGAGCGATCTCGGCTTTGGTGCCCACGCCATCGGTGGCCGACACTAATAAGGGGTCGGTGTACCCAGTTTTGGCCAGATCAAAAAGGCCCCCAAAACCCCCGATGTCTCCCATAACCCCCGGGCGGTAGGTAGACCGCACGTGCGGAATAATGCGTTGCACTGCCTCTTCACCGGCATCAATATCTACTCCAGCGGCTCGATAAGCATCGCTCATTTTTTGGACCCTCCAGACAATTGCTCAGAAGATTCTGTAGAAGAACCAGGCAACGAGCCTTCTGCCTTTGCTGAGGCCCCGGGTTCTTCCAGTACTTGTTTTGTCAAGTTGATAGGTACTTCTCTCGGGTACTCGCCGGTCAAACAGGCTGAACAAAACCCGGCCCCTACCGCACCGGTGGATTCAAGAAGATGGTCCAAAGTTAAATAAGCCAACGTGTCGACATCTAGGTATTCACGTATTTCTTCGACGGTTAAGTTGGCGGCCAGCAACTCGCCTCGCGACCCGGTATCCATGCCGTAGAAACATGGCCAACGGTATGGCGGCGAAGAAATGCGCATGTGGACTTCGGCGGCCCCGGCGGCCCGCAGCATTTGCACCATAGCTCGCGTGGTGGTGCCGCGCACAATGGAATCGTCGACCACCACCAAACGTTGTCCTTTGATGTTGTCGCGTAAGGGGTTTAGCTTCATGCGTACCGCAGCGGCCCGCATGGCTTGGGTGGGAGCAATAAAAGTACGGCCGATGTAACGGTTTTTAACCAACCCTTGGCCGTAAGAAATACCCGAAGCTCGGGCGTACCCTTCGGCCGCCGGCAGCCCCGACTCAGGAACCCCCATAACCAAATCGGCCTCAACCGGAGCCTGTTCAGATAAATACTCGCCCATCCGTACCCGGGCGTGATGCACCGATTGGCCGTAAAGCACCGCATCAGGCCGAGCAAAATACACAAATTCAAAAACGCAAAGACGAGGGTCTATTTCGTCTTCGGCAAAGGGGTGAAAGGAGCGGCAGCCTTCGTCGTCAATAACCACCACTTCGCCGGGGTCAAGCTCGCGCACAAAATGCGCCCCCACCACGTCTAAAGCAGGCGTTTCCGAAGCCAAGACCCAACCGTTGTCTAGCCGGCCCAAACACAAGGGGCGAAAACCGTTGGGGTCACGTACCCCAATAATACGATCCCGGTCGGACAGCACAAACGAAAAAGCGCCACGCAAGGTAGGTAATACCGTGCGCAGAGCCGCTTCAAAGGCCACTTCAGTGCCCTCATCTGTATGGTTTTTTAATTCTTCGGCCAACAACTCCGCCACCAGATCGCTATCTGAGGTGACGGTGCCGGGCAACATGTTGGCCGTGTTGGAAAGCTCTTCGGTATTGACCAAGTTGCCGTTATGGCCTAAGGCGAACTCCACGTGATCAAACCCGCGGTACACCGGTTGCGCATTACGCCAGGTACTTGACCCGGTAGTGGAATACCGGTTTTGCCCGATAGCCAAATGCCCTTCCAGGGCCGCCAAAGTGCGGTCGTCAAATGCGTTAGAAACCAAACCCATTTCTTTAACCACCGTCAACGACTCTCCGTCGCTGACCGCCATGCCCGCTGATTCTTGACCTCGATGCTGCAAGGCGTAGAGCCCCAAGTAGGTCAAGTGGGCCACCGGTTGGTCGGGAGCATAAACAGCGAACACCCCGCAGGCTTCTTTAGGGGTGTCGTCATCGGGGGCGCTGGTTTCTTCCCATTTTTTTATGAAGTCGGCGGAAAGTGGCATGTCGCTACCGGTTAGTGGTTCCGGCGCCCAGCGCCTCAGGAAGCGGGCGCTTAAAGGCGGCAGTTACTTCTTCTAAAGAGAGGTCCAACAAATCTTTAACCACGAAACGTTGCCCGGTCGCCAAACCAATACGAGCCGCCGGTACCTCTGCTTCGTCACACGCCGCCAACACTTCGGTTAAGCACTCGGGGTCCACCACCAACACCACTCGGCTGGGGCCTTCGTTAAACAGTGCTCGATGATCGGGGGTGCGGGCTAAAGAAATCCCTACGCCCGAACGGGCGGCCATTTCCGCTAAGGCCACACCTAACCCGCCAGAAGACAAGTCGTGGACACCCTCCAGCATTTGGTCAGCCACTAATTGGCGCACCAAGGCGGCTACTCGCCGATGCATTTCGTAATCAAGGGCAGGCAAGTCGCCGCCCGGAGCGTCATGGGCCGCGCCCCATAAAGACCCACCCAGGCCCGGTGCTTCAGGGCCCAACAACACCAAGCGATGCCTCTCTTTTAAGACCGCCCCCGGGGGGCGGTGCGTTAACTGGTCAACCAAACCCAGCAAACCAATAACTGGGGTGGGGGCAATGTCGTTGCCTGCTGATTCGTTATAGAGACTGACGTTGCCGCCCACTACCGGCACATCAAAGGCCAGGCAGGCTTCGCTCATGCCATCAATGGCCTCCGAGAGTTGCCACATAACTTCAGGGTGCTCGGGGTTGCCAAAGTTCAAGCAGTTAACCACCGCCAACGGCCGGCCCCCCACGCAAGCCAAGTTGAGTACCGACTCGGCCACCACTAAAGCAGTTCCGGCTCGTGGGTCAACGGCACACCAGCGGTGGTTTCCGTCGGTAGTTAGCGCCAAACCCCGGCCGGTGTCTTCCCCGGTGGTGGGGTGTTTCAGGCGAAGCACCGTGGCATCGTCACCGGGGCCGACCACGGTGTTCAAGAACAGTTGGTGGTCGTATTGGCTATAAACCCACGACAGGTCTTGCAATAAGTCCATTAGCTCAGCGCCGGGGTCAACCGGTGCCGCCAGATCATCGGCACGAGGGCCCAAAGGTTGCTCCGGAGCTTTTAGGGGGCGTTCATAAAGTGGTGCCGCATCGTGTAAAGAACTGGCGGGAATATCCGCCAACACCGGACCATCAAATCCTTCCAAAACGCGGAGTGCCCCTCCATCGGTTACTCGGCCAATAACCGTGGCTTGCACTTCCCAACGGGCACAGATTTCTAACACCCGAGCCAAAACCTCGGGCTCCACAATGGCCAGCATGCGTTCTTGTGATTCGCTGGTCATGACCTCGTGGGGTTCCATGCCTGGTTCACGACGGGGAATTGCTGTCACGTCGACGTCCATACCTACGCCACCCCGTGAAGCAGTTTCGCTGGTGGCGCACGCCAAGCCGGCGCCTCCCAAGTCTTGAATGCCCACTACCAATTTTTCGTCAAGAAGCGCCAGGCAGGCCTCGATAAGTCGTTTTTCTTCGTAGGGGTCGCCTACTTGCACGCTGGGTCGTTTATCCCCGTCGTCTTCTTCGGAGAACCCCGCCGAAGCCAACACGCTCACCCCGCCAATGCCGTCACGCCCGGTGGCGTTGCCCAACAACACCGCCAAGTTGCCTACCCCTGAGGCTTGGCCCAATACCAAACGATCGGTGGGCAGCAGGCCGAGACACAACACGTTGACCAAAGGGTTGCCTTTATAGGTGGCATCAAAAACTGTTTCGCCGCCCACCGTGGGAACCCCCACGGCGTTTCCGTATCCCGAGATACCAGCTACCACGCCTTCGGCGATCCAACGACTTCGGGGGTCATCGAGCGGACCAAAACGCAGAGGATCCATAAGAGCAATAGGCCGAGCGCCCATGGTGAAAATGTCTCGCAAAATACCACCGGCTCCGGTGGCTGCCCCTTGATACGGTTCAATAGCCGAGGGGTGATTGTGAGACTCGATGCGAATGGCCGCCGCTATGCCGTCGCCCACGTCAACCACGCCGGCATTTTCGCCCGGCCCCACCAACACCCAGGGCGCTTCGGTGGGCAACCGTTTGAGGTGGATGCGGCTTGATTTATAAGAACAATGCTCAGACCACATGACTGAATACATGGCGAGTTCTAAGGGGTTAGCGGGTCGAGCTAAAATCTCGTCAATATCAACCGCTTCGTCATCGGTCAACCCGAGGGCTCGATGTAAAGGCTCGTTCACGCTGCTCCTCGCAGTGGGCAAGATATAAAAAAGGTTTCCATTCGTCCAGCGCCTAACTGGCCAGCAAGGATCGGAGCAAAACGGCTCCATCCATGCTGCCTAAAAGTTCATGGCATGCTCGCTCCGGGTGCGGCATAAGGCCCACCACGTTGCGGGTTTCGTTACACACCCCAGCAATGTTCCCCAGAGACCCATTGGGGTTATCAACGTAAGTTAAAACAATGCGGTCTTCGTCTTGAAGTTGCTTCAATGTTTGCTCGCTGCAGGTGTAGTTACCTTCAAAATGGTTAATAGGGATACTTAATTCGTCCCCCACCTGGGCTTGGGAAGTTAGCACCGAATTGGCGCTTTCTACTCTTAATACTGAGGGTTGACAAAGAAATTTTAACCCTTTGTTTTTTTGTAAGGCCCCGGGCAGCAACCCGGCCTCGGTAAGTACTTGAAACCCGTTACAGATACCAACAACTGGGCCGCCCTTTGCCGCAAACTTAGCCACCCCATCCATAACCGGAGAGAACCGGGCAATGGCACCGGGCCGCAAATAGTCGCCATGGGCAAACCCTCCAGGGACAATGACCGCATCCACATCACCGAGGTCGGCTTCTCCGTGCCACAGCAGGCGACCTTGCGCACCCAAACTGGTTACTGCTTCAAGAGCATCGGCTTCACAGTTGGTACCGGGAAACACCACTACCCCAACCGTTGTCGTCACGAGGCCGCCTCTACCGTTACCTCGGCGTCTTCAATAACTGGGTTGGTTAAAAAAGATGCACAAAGTTCTTCCGCCATGGTTTGTGCTTCGGCCAGCGTTTCTGCTTCCAAAGTAAAGCGAATGGTTTTCCCTACCGTAACTCCTTCCACGCCCTGGTAGCCCAAAGCAGGCAGGGCCCGTTCTATGGTGGCGCCGGCCGGGTCAGAGATTCCTTCCCGGAGGCGAACATCTACTAAGGCGGAAAATTTCATATGGCTACTCCTTGGGTTCCCGGCCAGTCGGCAAAAGACCGTCCGGTGATTATTTCGTAAGCCTCTTGGTAACGCTGCGAGGTGGCGGCAACCACCTCATCGGGTAGCGGCGGAGGCGGCGGTTGTTTATCCCAACCCAAGCCACTTAAAAAATCTCGCACCGGTTGTTTGTCAAATGAAGGCGGCGTGGCCCCAGGTTGCCATTGGTCAGCGGGCCAAAAACGAGAGGAGTCGGGGGTAAGTACTTCGTCGGCCAGCACCAACTGGCCATCAATGACCCCCATCTCGAACTTAGTGTCGGCAATGATGATGCCTCGTTCCGCCGCCCAAGCAGCACCCTTTTTGTAAAGAGCCAACGAAACCTCTCGAGCCTGTTCCGCCAAGTCAGGGCCGATAAGCGCCACTGCCTCATCAAAGGAAATATTCATGTCGTGGCCCTCTTCGGCCTTGGTGGAAGGGGTAAACACCGGTTCCGGCAGTTGGTCCGCTTCTTTTAACCCAGTGGGGAGCGCTGCTCCGTGCATGGTGCCGCTGTCTTGGTATTCCTTCCAAGCCGACCCAGTTATGTAACCCCGCACAATGCACTCAATGGGCAGCATTTCTGCTCGACGACACAACATGATGCGCCCCGCTAAGTCAGGGTAAGGGTTGCCCCCCAGCAAAGGCGCTACCTCGTCAAGATCGGTAGACAGCAAGTGACTGGGCACCACATCGGCAAAGTAGTCAAACCAAAATTCTGACATAGCGGTCAGCACGCGGCCTTTGTGGGTAATGGGCTCGTTGAGCACCACGTCGAATGCCGAGAGGCGGTCCGAAGTGACCATGAGTAATTGATTTTGCCCGGCGTCGTATATGTCCCGAACCTTTCCGGAATGGACATAAGGCAAATCAATTTTCATCGTGACTCCTGCACGGTTGAGTGAACGTTAAAGAATTTTCTCTGGATAGTAGGCGGCGGCTTCGGGTCTTTCGGCGACCACTTCAGCGATGCGTGAAATAACTGCGTCTACCTGTGCACCAGCGTTACCAACAAAGACCGCTGGGTCGGCTAACAACGTTTCGAGCGCTGCTTGGTCAAGCGGCAACCGTTGATCGTTTGCTAAGCGAGCCAACAAATCGGTGCCCCCTTGCGGGTCTTCTCGGCGGGACAAAGCAGCCGCCACTGCGTGTTCTTTAATGATCTCATGGGCTTCTTCGCGCCCTAAACCGGCCTGCATGGCCGCCACCAATACTCGGGTGGTGGCTAAAAACGGCAGGTATTGGGTGAGTTCGTGCTCGATAACCGCTGGGTAGGCCCCCAAGTCGTCGAGCACGGTAAGAAATGTCTGAAACAAACTGTCAGCGGCCAGAAAAGCGTCAGGCAAAGCCACCCGGCGCACTACCGAGCAACTCACGTCGCCTTCGTTCCATTGGTCACCCACCAAACCTTCCACCATGGTTAAGTGGCCACGCAACACCACCGCCAGTCCATTTATGCGCTCACATGATCGGGCGTTCATTTTGTGGGGCATGGCCGATGACCCGACCTGGCCCGGTTGAAAACCCTCGGTAGCGAGTTCGTGGCCGGCCATTAGTCGCAACGTACGGGCCAAGTTTGCTGGTGCCCCAGAGGTTTGCACCAACCCGGCCACTACGGCAAAATCCAATGACCTTGGGTACACCTGGCCCACCGAGTTAAGTACTTTCTTGAACCCAAGGTGCTGCGCTACTCGATTTTCTAATTGCTCTACTTTGTCAATATCACCGTCAAAGAAATCCAGTTGATCTTGTTGGGTCCCTACCGGGCCTTTTAAGCCGCGTAGCGGGTAGGTGGCCAATAAGTCGGCGAGGTGCTGGTGGGCTAAAAGTAGCTCTTCAGCCACCGTGGCGAATCGTTTTCCGAGAGTGGTGGCTTGAGCAGGCACGTTGTGGGTGCGTCCCACCATGGTTTGATCACGGTGCTCGGCAGCTAAGGCCCCAAGGCGAGCCAAGGCAGCCACTACACGATCTAAAATTATTTCTAACCCGCGACGAACCTGGAGTTGTTCTACGTTTTCGGTGAGGTCCCGCGAGGTCATGCCTTTATGGATTTGTTCATGCCCGGCGAGGGCACAAAACTCTTCGATCCGTGCTTTGACGTCGTGGCGGGTGACCTCTTCTCGTTTACGGATAGAGGCTAGATCCACTTGCTCTACTACTGCTTGGTAGTCGGCAAGAGTTTGGTCGGAAATATCAAGACCTAATTCTTTTTGAGCCTCCATGACGGCAATCCAAAGTTGGCGTTCCAATATGATTTTGCCGGTGGTTGACCACAGATCGACCATGGGGGCGCTGGCGTAGCGAGAAGCAAGAACGTTTTCCATAATTATTTTCCGCCTTGTTGAGGCACCATTTCTTGTCGGTGGGCTTCAAGTTGGGTCACCAAGTTGAGGTCATTTATGGCCAAGATTTGCACCACTAGCAAAGCGGCATTCATGGCTCCATCAACGGCCACGGTGGCTACCGGAATACCTTTGGGCATTTGTACGGTGGCCAAAAGGGAGTCCCACCCATTTATGGCGCCACCCGAGAGGGGCACGCCGATGACCGGCAAGGTGGTGTGGGCAGCGACCGCTCCGGCTAAATGTGCGGCCATGCCGGCGCCACAAATTATGGCCGAGTAGCCGTTTTGGCGTGCCGTTTGGGTGAAGTCAGATACCAACGCTGGGCTGCGGTGGGCCGACATGACCCGCACATCGGCTTCGATGTTGTAGCGCTCCAGGGTGGTGGCCGCTGGTGCCATTTTGTCGGCGTCGTTGGGGGAGCCCATAAGGATGGCCACTTTGTAGTTCATACTTGTTCCTTTTTACTGTGCATTGTGTGGTCTCTTTCTATCATGGTGTCTCTTAAAGGTCAGTTGGTTGGGCGGCGATATCGGTGCGGCGTTGGATGCCGGGCCAATGAATGGTGTTGGCTCCTTGGTAGGCCTTTTCTCGGGCCTGTTCAATGCTGGGCCCTTGTCCGGTGACGGCCAGCACTCGGCCCCCGGCGGTTATTAATCCTTGGGGAGAGGCTTTTACCCCGGCGCAGTAAACGCTTATTCCGGGCAAGTTGTTTGCTTCTTCAATACCTGAGATTACCTCACCGGTGCGCGGGTTTTCGGGGTAGCCCTCGGTGGCACAGACCACAGTTACGGCGGCGCCGGTATCAAAAGTGGGAGGGGCTCCGAGTTGTCCGTCGGCGGCGCTTGCTAAAAGTTGCCCAAGGTCAGAGGTGAGGCGGGGCAGCACTGCTTGGGTTTCTGGGTCTCCGAAGCGCACGTTGTATTCCAATACTTTGGGGCCTTCGGGGGTGAACATGAGCCCACAGTAGAGCACCCCGCGGTAATCGATGCCTTGGCTGCCCAAGGTGGTCAAGGTGGGGAGAACCGCTTGGTCCATGAGTTGCTCAACCACCGCTTCGGTAGCCAGAGGTACCGGTGAGTACGCTCCCATGCCGCCCGTGTTGGGGCCCTGGTCGCCGTCTTTTTGGCGTTTAAAGTCTTGAGCGGGGCTTAAGGCAACGGCATTTTTTCCGTCACATATTGCCAGCACCGAAAGTTCTGGCCCGGTGAGCCCTTCTTCAATGACCACTGTTTGGCCGGCTGTGCCAAAAGCGTCGCCGGAAAGATAGTCACCAATTGCTTCGGCTGCTTCGGCCCGGTCGGTGGTGACCAGTACCCCTTTGCCGGCGGCTAAACCATCGGTTTTGATTACGAAAAGGTCGTGCATTTGGTCAAGAAAAGCCAGCGCTGCTGCATGGTCGGTGAACGACCCGTAGCGGGCGGTAGGCACGCCGGCTTTGTTTAGGACCTGTTTCATCCAGGCTTTTGATCCTTCAAGTTGTGCCCCATCGGCGCCGGGACCAAAAACTCGTTTTCCTTGGGCCCGTAGTTGGTCTGCCAAACCGTTTACGAGGGGAGCCTCGGGGCCCACCACAAAAAGGTCGGCGTCAATTTCTGTCGCAGGCGTCGCTACCGACCCGGGGATACCGGGGTTGCCCGGGGTTACCACAACGTCGCCGTGACGCCCCAGAGCCTGGGCCAATGCGTGTTCTCGCCCTCCGGAGCCGACGATGCAGATTTTCATCGTCCGGGTTCTTGCCTTCAGCTCGAGAAGTGCAGGACTTGTTGACGACCGGGGCCGACCCCCACCATGCCGATGGGTACCCCTACTTGTTCCTCTATGAAAGCTAAGTAAGTCTCAGCTTCCGCAGGTAAGTCGGAGCGTTCGGTTACGCCCGTAATATCGCATTGCCATCCCGGGAACTCTTCGTAAATGGGGGTTGCCCGGTGGAGTAAGGACTGATGGTAGGGAAGTTGTTCGTGGCGTTCGCCGTCTACGTCGTAAGCCACACAAACTTTGATGGTTTCGAGTTGGTCGAACACATCGAGTTTGGTGATGGCGAGTTCGGACAATGAGTTTACCCGGGAGGCAAAACGCAACATGACCAGGTCGAGCCATCCGGGTCGGCGGCGGCGGCCGGTGTTGGTGCCATATTCGTGGCCTACGTCAACCAGAAAGTCGCCGACGTCGTCAAAGAGTTCGGTGGGGAAGGGCCCAGCGCCTACTCGGGTTACGTAGGCCTTGGCGATACCAATTACCCGGTCAATGTGGCGAGGCCCGATGCCTGCGCCGGGGCAGGCGCCGCCGGCGATGGGGTTTGAGGAGGTGACGAAAGGGTAGGTGCCGTGGTCAAGGTCTAAGAAGGTGGCTTGTGCGCCTTCTAACAAAACCTTGCGGCCTGCTTCGAGTTCCTCGTGGATGAGACCCACACTGTCGGCAATATGGGGCGCCAAACGCGGGGCGCATTCTCCTAAATATTCGTCCATTATTTTGCTGGCCTCAAGGGGCAAGCGGTTAAAGACTCGGGTGAGCACCATGTTGTGGTGTTCTAACGCGGCATTCAATTTTTTTTCAAAGATGTCTTCGTCGAGCAAGTCTTGGACCCGCAAACCGACCCGCATTGCCCGGTCAGCGTAAGCCGGCCCGATACCGCGTTTGGTGGTACCAATTTTATTTTTACCCAGGTGACGTTCGTGCAGGGCATCGAGTTCCTGGTGGTAAGGCAAAATGAGGTGAGCATTACCGCTTACCCGAAGGCGATCAGTGCTTACTCCTCGGCTGTTCAGCATGTCCATTTCGGCTAACAGCACGCGAGGGTCAACCACCACACCGTTGCCGATGAGGGGAAGCACATGGGGGTAAAGCACCCCACTAGGAATTAATTGCAGTGCAAATGACTCCCCGTTAACCACCAAGGTGTGGCCAGCGTTGTGCCCGCCTTGATAGCGGGCAACCATAGACATTTCAGCGGCGATCAGGTCGGTGAACTTACCTTTACCTTCGTCGCCCCACTGCGTTCCGACGACTACGGTCGCAGACACGGCACCACTCCTCTTGTTACTCGGGTCCCTTACAGGGAGATCTTATCGGGCTAAAGCGCTGGCCTGAATTGATTTTAAGAAATTAATGGGTTTGATTTCAGGGTTAAATGTTGCGCGACTCACACTAAGGATTGTTGTTTTCCACAGGACTTGTGGAAAACACTCTCTGCCGCCGGAGATTCAAGGGTGCCGCTGGGGATTGCAACACGGCTGTAACACAATATTTCCCTGATTTTTAGGGGAAAAGTGAGACCTAGGAGCGTGGCGGACGGCGGTAAACAGCCACACTTTGTCGCAATGGCACAAGATCTCGCCGATATTGACGGTGTACTTCTTCGATTGCGTCGTTGGCTGCTGCTTTAACCTCAGCTAACTGGCGTTCCATTTCTGCCACCCGCATTTCAAGTTCCATAACCTTTTTTACGCCAACCAAATTCAAGCCCGTGGCCGTTAACTCAGCGATGCGACGAAGCATAGAAATATCTTCATCGCTGTAACGACGGTTTCCGCCGGTGGTTCGCGCCGGGTCGAGTAGCCCTTTGCGTTCATAGATGCGTAAGGTTTGGGGATGCATTTCGGCCAACTCAGCAGCTACGGAGATTACGTAGATTGCTTGGCGAGGATGGGGGCGAGAAGAAGGCATCAGGTTCTATTCTTTCACGCCATCGTCGGGCTGGCTAGGGGTTGGCGAAAAAGATTGTTCTAGGGCCTCTACCGCAGCCTTTTGTTCTTTGGTTAAATCTGTGGGGACATCCACTTCAATGGTGGCCAACAGGTCGCCGGTTCGGCTTCCGTTTTGTACGCCGCGTTTTTTAACGCGAAAGGTTCGACCGGTTGGTGTTCCCGGGGGAACCTTGACAGTGACCGCTGAGCCATCCAAGGTCGGCACAGTAACTTTTGCTCCGAGCACCGCTTGCCACCAGGAAACCCGGACAGTCACCGTGAGGTGGTTACCTTTACGGTCAAACACTGGGTGGGGCTCAACATTGATAACCAGAAACAGGTCACCATCGGGGCCACCGTTGCCAGGGCCTCCTTCACCTTTTAGGCGAATACGTTGCTCGTGTTTAACCCCCGACGGAATACGGACTTTGACCTCACGAGAAGTTGCCGCTCGGTTGGGGCCGCCAGCCAGCGAGACGGTGGTCGTTACCCCAAAAACTGCTTCTCGAAAAGGAAGCGACAGGGTGGTTTCTAGATCAGAACCTCGGCGTGAACGACCAGCGTTTCCTCCGAAACCAAAATCACCGCCAAAAAGATCACTGAGGTCAAACTGGCCACCACCGGGAAAACCTCCAGGGAAGCCCGCTCCTTGGTTGCCGAAGCCACCCCCCATGGGCCCCAAGCGGCGTGCTTCGTCGTACTCGCTGCGCTTTTTTTCGTCGCCTACTACGTCGTAGGCAGCAGAAATCTCTTTAAATTTGGCTTCGGCGGCGTCGTCGCCGGGGTTCGCATCTGGGTGAAGTTTGCGCGCCAAATTGCGGTAGGCCTTGGTGACTTCCTTGGCTGACGCACCTTTATCTACGCCCAAAGTGGCGTAGTAGTCTTTTTCAAACCACTCTTGTTGAATGGCCATGGGTCCCCCTAGCCACGTACCTTGACCATGGCGGGGCGAATTACTTGGCCGGCCCAGACATAGCCGTGACGCAGTACTTCGATCACTTGCTGTTCTTGACCCTCGGTGCCTTCTTCTCTCAACACTGCTTCGTGGCAGTTGGGGTCAAATAAAGAATCAAGGGGGTTAATAACTTCCAGGCCAGCCGCTTCCAGCGCCGAAAGTAAGGCTGTTTGTATTGGCAGTACGTCTTGTGCGGCGTGGTCAACTGCGAGGTCACAAGCATCGAGCACCGGAAGCAACTGGTTAACGAGGGTTGCTTGTGCTCGGCCGGCGACCTCGGCGTTACGCCGTTCGTTTTGTTTACGAAAGTTCGCAAACTCGGCGCTCACCCGTTGAAGATCCAACAGGTAAGCATCGCGCTCTTCGGCCATTTGCACCAGTGGGTCAACCTCTGCAACCTCTTCCTCTGCGGGCGTTGAGTTTTCTTCAACGATCTCAGGTTCTAAAGATTCAACGGTTTCTTCGCTCACTGTTCGTCAACGATCTCCGCGTCGACCACGTCATCGTCGGAGCCGCTTTCGGTTGCTTCATCAGACCCCTCAGCTTCGGCTTTCTGGGCGGCCGCTTCGTAGAGGCGTTGCCCAAACTCTTGACTGGCGGCCATGAGTGCTTCGGTTTCTTCAGAAATAGTTTCGTTGCTGGCTTCTTCGTTGGTCAAGGTTTCTTTTAGGGCAGCCAACTTGACTTCTACGTCAGACTTTTCGTCGTCAGTAAGTTCTTCGCCCTGGTCGATCAACAATTTCTCGGTCTGGTACACCGCATTGTCGGCGTTGTTGCGGGTTTCTACCTGCTCTTTACGCAACCGGTCTTCGTCGGCATGTGCTTCAGCATCTTGCACCATTTGTTCAATGATCTCAGCGTCGAGCGACGATTGACCGGTGATGGTGATGGATTGCTCGTTGCCGGTGGCCCGGTCTTTGGCCGAGACATGCACAATGCCGTTGGCATCGATGTCGAAGGTGACCTCAATCTGCGGGGTGCCACGAGGGGCTGGGGGGATATCCACCAACTGGAACTTGCCTAAGGTCTTGTTGAATTGAGCCATCTCTCGCTCACCTTGCAGCACGTGAATCTCTACCGAGGACTGCCCGTCATCGGCCGTGGAGAAGGTCTCTGATTTTTGAATGGGGATAGTGGTGTTGCGATCAATGAGTCGGGTCATAACCCCACCTTTGGTTTCAATACCCAAAGAAAGCGGGGTGACATCGAGCAAGAGCACATCTTTTACTTCACCGACCAGCACGCCAGCTTGAACTGCCGCACCGATAGCTACTACTTCATCGGGGTTGACGTTTTTTGAGGGCTCTTTGCCGGTGATTTGTTGTACCAGTTCGGTGACTGCTGGCATGCGGGTAGAACCGCCCACCAAAATCACGTGATCAATTTCGCCTTTGGTCAGGCCAGCGTCTTTAACCGCCTGTTCGAACGGTGAACGGCAGCGCTCGAGGAGGTCGGCGGTGAGTTCTTGAAACTTGGCTCGCGTCAAGGTGTAATCCAAGTGCAAGGGGCCGGAGTCTGTTGCGGTCACGAAAGGCAAGTTGATTTGTGTTTGTTGCACTTGCGAGAGTTCGACTTTGGCTTTTTCGGCTGCTTCTTTAAGACGTTGTTCGGCCATGGGATCAGCGCCCAAGTCGACACCATGGTCATTTTTGAACGAAGTAACCAGCCAGTCAATGACTTTTTGATCCCAGTCGTCGCCGCCCAGGTTGGTGTCACCATGCGTAGCTTTTACTTCAAAGACTCCGTCGCCGATTTCTAATACAGACACGTCGAAGGTGCCGCCTCCCAGGTCGAAAACCAAAATGGTTTCATCGGTGGCGTCGCTTTCTAAACCGTAGGCCAGGGCTGCTGCGGTGGGTTCGTTGATGATGCGTAGTACTTCAAGGCCAGCAATTTGCCCTGCTTCTTTGGTGGCGGTGCGCTGAGCATCGTCGAAGTAAGCCGGGACAGTAATTACTGCTTTGTCAACCGTGGTGCCCAAGTAGGCCTCGGCGTCTCGCTTGAGCTTTTGCAGGGTACGGGCCGAGATTTCTTGTGCAGTATATTTTTTGTCGTCTATTTCTTGGGTCCAGTTGGTGCCCATGTGGCGTTTTACCGAGCGGATGGTGCGTCCTGGGTTGGTGATGGCTTGACGCTTGGCCACTTCGCCAACCAGAACTTCGCCGTCTTTGGCGAAAGCCACTACGGAAGGAGTGGTGCGAGAGCCCTCTGCGTTGGCGATCACTACTGGGTCGCCGCCTTCCAAAACGCTGACTACCGAGTTAGTGGTTCCGAGGTCGATGCCTACTGCTTTGCTCATGATTTTTCCTTTATTTCGTCGTTTTGTATTAAACTTTGCGATCTTTACGTGGGCCGGTTCGGTTGTTTGGGGGTAAACAACCGGCCGACCAGTCAGGGTAGGGGTTATCTGACCTCACGCCACCATTTATGGTGCACCTACACTCTAAAGACTTGAGTGCCTCATTATCAACCTTGAAAGGTAGTTATTTGTGAAAAAATATGATCAACTACTCTCATGGCATTAACCCTCATACTTCTTCGCCACGGCCAATCCGAATGGAACGCCACCAACCAATTCACCGGATGGTACGACAGCGGCCTCACCGAACAGGGCGTCAACGAAGCTCTCGCCGGCGCTGACCTCCTTGAGCAAGCCAACATTTTGCCCGACATTGTCCACACCTCACTACAAACCCGGGCCATCCGCACCGCCGAACTCACCCTGGGTGCCCTCAACCGCTCATGGATCCCCGTAAAACGAAGTTGGCGCCTCAACGAACGCCACTACGGCGACCTCACCGGGCTCAACAAAACCGAAACCGGTGAAAAATTTGGCCAAGAACAACTCCAAGCCTGGCGCCGCGGCTACCACACCCCGCCCCCACCCATCGCCGACGACAACCCCTACAACCCCAACGGTGACCCCCGCTACGCCCACCTCGACCAAGTGCCCCTCACCGAATGCCTCGCCGACGTAGTCGAC
This sequence comes from Acidimicrobiia bacterium, assembly GCA_012959995.1. Taxonomy (NCBI): domain Bacteria; kingdom Bacillati; phylum Actinomycetota; class Acidimicrobiia; species Acidimicrobiia bacterium. Next base: position 57,686 of record DUCC01000034.1, on the reverse strand, counting down.
CGAATGGTCCCCTATTGGGAAAGCGACATCTTGCCCGACCTGCAAAACGGCCGCACCGTGTTAGTGGCCGCCCACGGCAACAGCCTGCGCTCCTTGTGTAAATACCTCGACCACATCAGCGATCAAGACATCGCCGAACTCAACATCCCCACCGGCACCCCGTTGATTTACCAGCTCGACCCCCAAGGAAAACCCTTAGAAGCCAAACCGGTACTCCAACGCTCGTTAGACCCGGCCGCCGCACAAGCCGCCGCACAAGCCGTAGCCCGCCAAGCCGGCTAGTCGACCAGGCTGTAACCGGGCGAACCATGTTCGGCCAAGTCAAGGCCCTCCCACTCTTCCTGCTTGTCCACGCGAAGGCCAATGGTTTCTTTAATAGTTTTAAAGAGCAGCGCCGAAGTACCCAGCACCCAAACCGCTACCACCAGCACCCCAATGGCTTGCACCACCAACTGGTCGACGCCGCCACCATAAAATAAGCCGGCGTTTTCACGCCCTAAAAAGGCATCGTCGTATCGAGCAAAAAGGCCAACCGCCAAGGTGCCCCACACCCCACAAATACCGTGCACCGACACCGCCCCCACCGGGTCATCAATGCCCCGACGCTCAATAGCGATAACCGAATAGACCACAATAATCCCACCAATGGCTCCGGTGGCTACCGCCCCAGCGAAGGTCAAAGCCCCTGTACCAGCGGTAATGCTCACCAAACCCGCCAAGGCGCCGTTGCCGGCCATACCCACATCCATGGCCCCCGTTTTGCGCCAAATAACCGCCCCAGCACTCAAAACGCCTGCTGAAGCAGCCAACAGTGTGGTCATGATGGTGTGGGCCACCCATTCATCCATGGCCAACTCAGACCCTCCGTTAAAGCCAAACCAGCCAAACCACAGAATAAAGACCCCAATAACCACAAACCCGATGTTGTGACCCGGGATCGCTCGAGGCTCACCATTTGGGCCGTACTTACCCAAACGAGGGCCGAGGAAAATAGCACCCATCAAGGCTGCCCACCCTCCCGTACTGTGGACAATGGTTGACCCGGCAAAGTCAGTAAAACGGGCTTGACCAATGGCCAGGTCACTTAGCAACCCCTCGCCTTGCCAAAACATGTGCACCACCACTGGGTAGATGAATGCCGACATCACCGCACTAAAAATTAAGTAAGCCGAAAACTTAGTGCGCTCCGCCATGGCCCCCGAAGCAATGGTGACCGCCGTTGCCGCAAACACCACTTGAAAGAAAAAGAACGAGGGGGTCGCCAGCACATCGCCCCCGCCCAAGAAAGACTCGGGCATCTTCGAAAGGAAAAAATTGTCGCCCCCAATAAGGCTCCCTGTGTCGCTACCGAAAGCAAACGCAAACCCCACCGCCCAAAAAGCCAGTGCACCAACCGCCATGTCGGCCAAGTTTTTCGCCATAATATTACCGATATTTTTTGCCCGCGTAAGCCCTGCTTCCACTAAGGCAAACCCAGCTTGCATTAAAAACACCATGCAGCCCGCTACTAATAGCCACAGGCTGGTCAACAACGCTGTGTTGTCAGACGCAGTAAGTTCTTGCGCCGCCGCTGGAGTCGCCGTTACCATCACCGCCCCCGCTACTCCAAACAGGCCAAAAGCTATTTTACGAAATCGGGGCTTTCTTGCAAAAAAATTAAACACGTTTCTCTCCTCGGTGGTCAGAACTAACACTAAAAACGTTAAAGGTCTTTCGTTTCCGGCTTGTTTCGGGGCGGTAACAAAACAGCGACCTTTCGGCGACCTTCTCACCAAGGCCTTAAGGGCGATAGTGTTTCGTTTTATATGAGCCAGAAAGAACTTCGCCCCCATCACCTTTCAATAATCCTTGGTGTTTCGGTTGCCGCAGTAACCGTCATCTCGGGGATCGCCGCCACAGTCAACGGGTGGCACGACGAATCAACCGTTACTCGCGAGGTCTTTGGCAACATCCCCGGCGCCCTCAAGGTGGCCTTCTATTCAGTCATCCCGGCACTTATCATTTACGGCTCCATCCTTTTTGCTAACCGCATGAAAAACTGGGAACGCGGCACCCCCGACAATCGATCCACCACCAAGAGCAACGCCAAAAAACGCTTCGGTGACTTCCGCTCCGGGGTTTACATGAAAACCCTGCTGCGTGATCCCGCCGCCGGAGTCATGCACTCCTTGATGTACTTCCCTTTCCTTATTCTTCTGGCCGTTACCACAGTGCTGGAAATCAACCACCAAGTACCAGAAAGCCTCAAATTCCTTCATGGCGACGTTTACCGGGCCTACACCCTGGTGGGCGATGTCGCCGGCCTGCTCTTTTTAATCGGCGTCACCTGGGCCGTACTGCGGCGCTTCGGGCCCCGCCGCTTTCGTCCCTACCGCATTCGCATAAAATCCAAACCAGAGCACGCCGCAGGACTACTTATTTTATTGGCCATCGGGGTTACCGGCCTCGGTGTCGAAGCCTTTCGCATCGCTCTCCAAGCGGCCCCCGGCGGGCTCGGTAACGAGGCCGAAACTTGGTCCGTTGTGGGCTACCCTCTTGGGTTGCTCATCAAAGACGTTGACTTCTTCGCCGACCAAATACACGGATGGCATCAAGCCTGGTGGATCGCCCACGTACTGTCCTTCATGGCCTTTTTAGCTTTGCTACCCATCACCATGTTGCGCCACATGTTTACCTCGCCGCTCAACATGTATCTCAAAGACCGTGACCGCCCCAAGGGCGCCATGAAACCCATGCCCAACCTGATGGAAACCGAACTCGAAAGCTTCGGCGCCGCCACCATCGAAGACTTCACCTGGAAACAACTGCTCGACACCGACTCGTGCACCATGTGCGGCCGCTGCACCAGTGTGTGCCCCGCACACGCCACCGGCAAACCATTAGACCCACGAGAAATCGTACTCAAGACCGGCGAAATCATGGCCGCCACCGGAAGCCCCGTAGTCTCCCCACCCCTAGGCGTCGACCCGGACATCACCGTGCCCGCCAACGCCATGTTTGAGCGCATCACTGGCGAAGAACTCTGGGCCTGCACCACCTGCCGAGCCTGCGACGAAATCTGCCCGGTCAATATTGAAATCATGGACAAAATTTTGGACATGCGGCGCTACCTGTCGCTTATGGAATCCGACTTCCCTACCGAATTGGGCGCCGCCTACCGGTCCATGGAAAACTCCAGCAACCCGTGGGGTCTTTCTCAAAGCGAACGAGCCGACTGGGTAGGCGACATCGAAGGCATCGAAGTGCTCGACGGCGGCGACCCCTTTGATTCCGAATACCTCTACTGGGTGGGTTGCGCCGGGGCCTTTGACGACAAAAACAAAAAAGTCTCCCGAGCCATGGCCAAACTCATGACCCGAGCCGGGGTGTCATTTTCTATCCTCGGCCCGTCAGAAATGTGCACCGGCGACCCCGCCCGCCGCTCCGGCAACGAATACATTTTCCAAATGTTGGCTATGCAAAACATAGAGGCCTTAAACGGGATGGGTGTTAAAAAAATTATTACCCAATGCCCGCACTGCTTTAACACCTTGGGCAATGAATACCCACAACTGGGCGGCCACTACGAAGTTATTCACCACAGTCAACTCTTGGAATGGCTCATCGAAGCCGGAAAACTCGACATGAGCAACGCTCGGTTAGAGGAACGCATCGTCTACCACGACTCTTGTTATCTCGGCCGCCACAATGATGTTTACCAAGCCCCCCGCAAAGTGTTGGGTTCGCTCGGCGGCATTCAAGTAGTAGAAGCCGAACGGTCCGGAACCAAAGGTATGTGCTGTGGCGCGGGCGGCGGCCGCATGTTTATGGAAGAAGACACCGGCAAAAACATCAACGTAGAACGCTCTCAAGAGCTGTTGGCCACCGGAGCCACCCGCATTGCTACCGCTTGCCCCTTTTGCTACGTCATGATCGACGACGGGGTAAAAGGCGAAGGCGTGGAGGAATCCGACGTCAAGGTCGGCGACATCTCACTTCATGTACTGGAAGCCCTCGAAGCAGGCGACGCCGCTACGAGTTAACAGAAAATCAATCGTTGAAGTTTTCCCAATATCGACTCGGTCGAGGGCCTTCTTGACCTCGGTATTTTGAGCCCAGGCTGGACGCCCCATAAGGGTTGTCGGCAGCTGTGGTCATTTGCACAAACGAAATCTGGCCGATCTTCATGCCCGGGTAAAGGGTGATAGGCAAACTAGCGACGTTGGAAAGCTCCAAAGTGAGTTGGCCATCCCAGCCAGCGTCTACATACCCGGCAGTGGAATGAATGAGGAGCCCCAGTCGCCCGAGGCTGGACTTTCCTTCTAGGCGAGCTACTAAATCGTTTGGCACGGCAATCCGTTCTGAAGTGGACCCCAAAACGAATTCTCCGGGGTGCAAGATAAACGGGTCGTGGTCGGTGGCTTCAACCTGTTCGGTCAGTGTGGTGAGGTCTTCTTTCACGTCGATGAGACCCATGGTGTGGTTACGAAAAACTAAGAAACGGTGGTCGAGGTGCAGGTCAACCGAGGACGGCTGCACACAGGAATCGTCAAAGGGCTCAACGATAATGCGCCCAGCGGCGATGGCTTCTCGAATGGAACGGTCTGAAAGAATCATGCAGAGTGAATCCTAAAGGTCAATGTTGGAGGCTGGTGGGATTAGCGCCCAAGAACTGCCGAATTAATGGCTCGTAGTGTTCTATCGGGTTTGAAACATAGGTCGGGTCGAAGGCTGGGCCATCATAAAGTGCACAAAATTCTTCGCAGTAGTCGTAATATTGGTGACCGGTAAAACGATCTCGGGTGTTGCGGTCCATGCCGAGATGATGCCAAAAGTAGTAGCCCTGAAAAATCCCGTGCTGTTGCACCATCCAGTGATTGGCCTCCGATACAAACGGCCTCAAAATAGCGGCGGCCACATCTGGGTGGTTGTAGGGCGCCAATGGGTCGCCGATGTCGTGCAATAAAGCGCAAAGCACGTACTCGTCGTCGCGGCCATCTCGTTCGGCTCGGGTGGCTGATTGCACACTGTGCTCTAGGCGATCGATTGGGAAACCGCCGTAGTCGTTGTGGAGGTGTTCCATTTGTTCCATAACTCGAGCGGGCAGGCTGGCTTCGAGTTCACCGCGCTGGCCCATGATAAGCGCCCAGTCTTCTTTGGTTGACTCTTCAAAAGAGGCAAACGACGCGCGTGGTGGATTTTGTATTTCAGTCATTAGGGGTTTCGAATTCCTTTTCTGCGTTAGCGGTAGCTTCGGCATCGGGGCCTGGTCCGGGGGTAGCTAATGGCCAGCGGTGACCGAAGGGGTCGGTGAGACGAGCATAGCGGTCTCCCTAAAACATGTCTTCCGAGCCAAAATCTAGGGTAGCTCCCGCTGCTACAGCTTGTTGGGTGGCCGCATCAACGTCAACCACATCACGATGCAAAACAAGGGGAGAACCGCCGATGGCTTTTGGTGATGAACCGACGCCGTTGTTCATTTCTGGAAAATCATCGACCACAAAAATTACGAACCCGTCGAAAGAAATTTCAGCGTGAAGTACTCGCCCATCATCAAGGGCGTGGGTAAACATTTCTTCAGCCCCGAAGGCCTTTACATGAAAAGCAATGGCTTCTACGGCGCCTTCTACACAGATTTCTGGCACTACCTCTGTACGTAGTGGGCGATGGGGTGCAGTCACAATGTCTCTTCGGTTGATTCTCAGTGTAGATCATCATTCCCCTGTGGGGAATACCGGACCCATCGCTACGATGACCCGGCACGCGGGTGTAGTTCAATGGTAGAACCCCAGCTTCCCAAGCTGATGACGGGAGTTCGATTCTCCTCACCCGCTCCAACCTCCCCTCCCCCATGTTTCATCTGGTGGGTAGGGTGGGGGCATGGAAAATTGGAATGAAAGAGCCTTAACCAGTGTGGATTATCACACTGCGGGGGAGCCTTTTCGGATTTTGGATGTTGGGCCCATGGAAGGAACCACTGTTTTAGATCGGCGAAGTTGGGCACAAGAAAACCTTGACGACCTTCGCCAATTCTTAATTAACGAACCACGCGGCCACGCCGACATGTACGGCGGGTTCGTCGTACCCCCCAACGACACCGAGGGCGACCTCGGCGTGGTGTTTTTTCACAAAGACGGATTTTCCACTGCCTGTGGCCACGGCACCATTGCCCTCGTTACCTGGGCCATCGAAACCGGCGTGCTTCCCGCCGGGCAAACCCAAGTAGTGGTTGATGTTCCCTCCGGACGGCTCCACGCCACCGTTACCTACCAAAATGACCGAGTGGCTTCCGTATGTTTCACCAACGTGCCCTCCTTCGTCAGCACAACCGACCTAACCGTTCCCACCAGCCAAGGGCCCCTCACCGCCCACATCGCTTTTGGTGGGGCTTATTACGCCTCCGTAGACACCACCGACCTCACGCTCTCCCCGGAAGCCGCCCACCTTGATGCTCTGATATCACTAGGACGAGAAATAAAAACCCACCTAAACACCCACCCCGCGGTAGACCACCCACAGGACCAGCGGCTATCTGGGCTGTACGGCACAATATTTTTTGAAACCCTTAGCCATGATCCCCTTCATCAGCACAATGTCACCATATTTGCCGACGGTCAAATAGACCGGTCACCCTGCGGATCAGGAACCTCCTCACGCCTCGCCCTCCTCCACCACCAAGGGTCACTCAACACCGGGGACACCTTTATTAACCAAGGGGTGGCTGGGGGACAGTTCACTGGCCGTATCATCGCCGAAGACGCCGCCGGGGTCCTCACCACCGTTGAAGGCTCCGCCCACCACTACGCCACCACCACCTTTACCCTTGACCCCCGCGACGCCCTCAACTTAGGATTTCAACTGCGATGAACAACCTCCCCCACTTTGATGCCCAAGCCATCACCCAAGCGGTCAGCATGAGCGATGCCATCACCGCACTTCACCAAACCTTTCAAAACCTTGGCCCCCTCCATCCCCGCACCCAAATACCTCTCGGGCCCGCCGACGATCTACTCCTCATGCCCGCCATAACCCCACAAGGGATTGGCATAAAAACCGTGACCGTGGTCAGCGACAACCCTGCCAAAGGACTGCCACTTATCCACGCCCACTACTTGCTCTGCGACCGCCAAACCGGGCAACCCCTCGCCACCTTTGATGGGTCCGCTCTCACCGCCCTCCGGACCCCCGCAGCCTCCGGTGTTGCCACCCAAATCTTGGCTCAACCCGACGCCACCACATTGGGGATCTTTGGCACGGGCATTCAAGCCGTCGGGCACCTCGAAGCCATGTTGAGTGTTTGCCACGCAATAGACACCATTTGGGTGACCGGACGAACGCCTGCCGCCAGCGAAGCCTTCGTCACCCGTTTCGCCCAAGACAGTTATCAACTGCTGACCGCCCCCGCCGCACAAACCGCCACTGCTGACATTATTTGCGGCTGCACCTCATCTGTTAATCCGGTGATTCCCACCGCATCGGTCAAGCCAGGAGCGCATATCAACTTAGTGGGGTCATACTCAGCGGCTCGGCGCGAAGTTGACGTTGACTTAATTGCTACCGCATCCGTTTATGTTGACGAACGAGAAGCCGCCCAGGTTGAAGCAGGAGAATTAATAGCCGCGGCAACTGGGTCTTGGTCATTTGATCAGATTGCTGGCGACCTCGCTGAATTAACGACCGGCCAAGTAGGGCGTCAGAATAACGATCAAATCACCTTGTTTAAATCAGTGGGTTTAGCCGTTGAAGATGTTGTGGTGGCGGCCGCCGTATTAGCCGCTCAGTAAAGTTACAAGAACACTTTAAAGTGCTGCCGCTTTATGAGCAGTGCGAATGCGGAACCAGTCGCCCACATTATTCAACGAATACACCGTAAATACCAGCATCAACGAAGGCCATATCACCGGCCAAATATTGATACGTAAGTCGGCACGAGAAGAGTTGATCATGACGCCCCAAGAAGAGGTAGGGGGCTCAACACTTAAGCCAAGAAAAGCCAGCGTTCCTTCTAGGACTACCGTCACCGCAGCAGCTACCAAAGCGTAAGCAAAAACTGTAGGCATCACGTTAGGGACAACCTCACGCCACAAAATTGTTCGATCTTTTGTACCAATAGCACGAGCCGCAGCCACAAACTCTCGACGGCTTACTGCCAAAGCGTTGGCACGAGCCACTCGGGCATAGCGAGGAATAGCCAACACGCCCACTACCAAAGAGATAACAAGAAGATCCCGTTTTTCCAGCAAGGTCACCACAGTGAGCAGCAACACCAGGGCAGGAAAGGCCAAAATAACATCAATGGTGGCCATGATGGCCGCCTCACGGCGGCCTCGCACATAACCCACGAATGAACCTAATAGCCCACCGAAAAATGTGCCGAAAGCTACCGCAGTGACCGCCACGGTGAGCGACACTCGGGTGCCATAAATTAATCGAGACAAAATATCACGGCTTGTGTTATCTGTACCCAACCAGTGATGCCAAGATTGTCCGTCGTTGGTCACATCGGTTCCAAACAAGAAACCTTGATAATTGGGATCAGCTAATTTTGGGATGAGGTCAGCGAAAACAGCCGTCAAAATGATAGTGGTTAACCAAAAAGTGCAGAGTTTGGTCACAATCGGCATAGCCCAGAAAACCCGGAATACCATACGAAAACGTGAAGGTGAAGAGGAAGGGGAGGACATCAGACCTTCTTTCGAATTCGAGGGTCAACCAGCATATAAATAATGTCCACCAAGGTATTGATAGTCACGTACACCACGGCCACAAAAACAGTGATACCTTGCACCATCAAAAAATCTCTTTGGTAAATGGCATCAAGTAAGCGCTTACCTAAACCAGGAATAGCGAACAAAACTTCCATGACCACCGTGCCGCCGATAAGGGCCCCCACGTTCAAGCCAACCACCGTAATCAAAGTCAGCGAACTCGGGCGGAGGGCGTGGCGAAGCAAAATGAACCGGTCTTTTAACCCCTTTGCTCGGGCCGAAAGTACGTAATCTTCTTGCAAGGTAGAGATCATGTCAGAACGCACCACCCGGGTATAAACCGCTATTTCCGCTAGGGCCAAAGACATGGCCGGCAAAAGAACTGACTTGATATTGCCAGACACGCTTTCCGTTAGGCGTGTCCATCCGGTAGCAGGTAGCCACTGGAGTTTCATGGCAAACAAATAAATAAGCAAGAGGCCCAGAACAAAGTTCGGAATACTTAATGACACTTGGGCCACCGCAGAAATGCCCTGATCAACTCTTTTCCCCTGCTTGTAAGCAGACAGGGTGCCGAGAGGAATGGCAATCAAAAGTGAAAAACCAACGGCGACAATGGCTAACTCTGCCGTAATGGGTAAGCGGCGCCAAATTTCCCCCGCTACCGGTTGCGAGGTAATAACCGACTTACCTAAATCTCCAGTAACGGCGTCACCAAGCCAGTTGGCATAACGCACCAACATGGGGTCATTGAGGCCGAATTCTTCTCGAAGTTGTTCAACAAACTCTTGATTATTTTGGGCCTCTGGTGGGATAAGAGCATTAATGGGGTCCCCGGGGAGCAAATTGACCATCAAGAAAGTCAAAAAAGATACGGCCAAAATAGTGGCTACCAACCGGACAAACCGGACTGCAAGCATCTTTCCCACGAATAAAACCCTTCGATAAATAAAAAGTAACTGAAACAATTAAGCACATGGGTGGGGTGAGTTTCCTCACCCCACCCAATGCTTAATTAATGGCTAGCTCTATTCAGCTGCCCAATAAGCTTGGGCCCAACGGCCTTCAGCTGCTGGGTGACCAATACCGGCTTCACCGTCTGGCATCTCCCAAGAGTCAAGACCCCCGAGACCTTCAGCGGTTGCGATAACGGTCGCCGTTCCACCAGAGAACCAAATTGGGTTTTCGTCGTTCATGATCAAACCGAACTTCTCATAGAGAGCAGCACGAGTTGGCACGTCATCGGTCAACGAGGCTTCAACCAAGTAACCGTAAGCCTCTTCGTTGTACCAGTTAGAGAAGTTCAAGGCACCTACAGCAAGGTTTGACGGGTCGCCAAAGCCAGAAAGCATTCCGGCTGCTGGGTCGTCTTCACTTCCCCAACGCCAGCAGTGCATGTGGTGGGTACCGATAAAGGTTCCATCTGCACCACCAACGGCCATCCCAATGTGGGTGGCTTGGTCGAAGTTGCTCATGTTTACGTCAACGAGCCCAGTTGATTCCATAATTGCTTGGATTACCTGCATACCGGCGATCAAAGTTGGGTCAGGTGGGCAACTCAACTCAACTTCAATGTTTTCGCCAACGGCACGGCCATCAGAACGTGCTGGATCGTTGATGTACTCGGTTACCAAGGCAACACCGGCAGCCACATCAAACGCTGGATAAGCGTCTGCTACTGCTTGTGAGTAGAAGGGGCTGTCGGGCGCAAAGAATTGCGTGGCACCAGTAGAAATTCCCTTACCGCCCAAGGCTTCAATGACTGCATCTTGGTTGTTCATGTGCATCAAGCCACGACGTACTCGCGTATCGTCGTATGGCGCAATGGTCACGTTGAACATACCGCCACCGGCGTTGTTGCCTTGGTGTTCAAACAACCAAAGCCCGTCGGTGTTTCGAGCGTCACGAATGCTTGCTTGACGCAAACTCTGCATGGCAGTTACCGTGCCCGAAGCCAAGGAAGACAAGCGGGTGCCTTCGTCAGGGATTGGGTGGAAGGTAACGGAGTCTAAGTAAGGCAATTGTGTGCCGAAAGAGTCAGACATCCAGTAGTTCGGGTTGCGAACCATGACGGTCTTGTTGTCTACGTCTCGGTTGTCAACCATGAAGGGGCCGGTGCCGATTGGGGCATTGGCCGCTGCGGCAAGAGCATCTTCGTCTGCACCAGTAGAAGGAGCAAACACCATGCCAATTTGAGCACGAGAAAGGTTAGCAGTGAAAACAGCGTTGGTTCCGCTCAAGGTGTAAGTCACCTCAAGGTCGCCGGTAGCTTCGACGCTTACCAATTTAGATGAACCGATGATTCCGGCAGATTGCGCACCAGTTTGTTGAACAACAAACATGTCAGCAATAGTTTGAGCCGTCAGTTCGGTGCCATCATGGAACAATACGCCAGGACGCAAGTTCATGGTCCAAACGGAGAAATCATCATTCGAAGAAATGCTCTCAGCTAAGAAAGGTCCGTAGCTTCCGTCGGCATATTGTTCAAACAGTTTGTCGAATACCGCGGCCAGCATGTTGTAGCAAGGGGAAGAACAAGCGTCTTCCCAAGGGCGCAAGCCAACAGCTTCAGCTTCAAGACCTACGCTAGCATCGCCGCCTTGAGCAGGCCCCACAGGGGGTGCTTCGGTGGTGGTGGTTGGTGTAGCCGTAGTAGTTGGCGCCTCCGTGGTTGGTGTGGCAGTAGTTGGTGCAGCGGTAGTTTCCGTCGCATCCGGTGCTGCCGTGGTAGCAACAGGTGCGGCATCGCCGCCGCTATCGCTGCCACAAGCAGTAGCTACCATTACGGCAGCCAGAAGAACAGCCATCAAACGCATAGCTGATCCCCGCTTTCTGGTTAATTTATTCATTGCTTTCCCCTCCATGGGTTGGTTTATTTAGAGAACATAGTTGATACATCAGACACTCGCCGTTACCAGAACAGCAATCGGGGTATCCGCTTGCTGAGAAAGTGGGTGGTGACAGGCCACGAAATGGTTTTGTCTGACCTCTTTCATCTGTGGTTCTTCGGCCGAGCAAATTTCGTCGGCAAACGGGCAACGAGTGCGAAAGCGGCAACCGGACGGTGGGTTAATGGGTGAAGGAAGCTCTCCACTACCGCCATCCGATTTATCAAGAGCAACCGCGGGGTCAGGCTCTGGGCAAGAGTCCAACAATAAACGGGTGTAGGGGTGTGACGGATGGTCATAAAGCTCGTCAGACCCGGCGACTTCACAGATTTTTCCGAGATACATGACAGCCACCCGGTCACTAATGTTTTTAACCACGGCAAGGTCGTGGGCAATGAAGACCAGTGTCAGGTTGTATTTCTTTTTTAAATCTTCGAGTAGGTTCAAAATTTGGGCTTGCACACTGACATCAAGCGCACTTACCGGTTCATCGCAAATAAGCACTTCGGGTTCTAAAACCAGGCTGCGAGCAATAGAGATGCGCTGACACTGGCCGCCTGAAAATTCATGCGGTCGTTTGTTACGGGCTACGTCGGGGTCGATTCCTACTGCGTTGAGCATTTCATCAACCAAAGCTTTTTGCTTTGCTTTGTCTTGGGGGCCCCAAACGTTTAGCGGCTCAGCAACAATTTCGCCTACTTCTCGACGTGGATTAAGTGAGCTAATGGGATCTTGAAAAATCATTTGCAGGTCAGTGCGGCGGCGACGCATAGCTTCTGTTGACAATTCAGTGAGATCCACCAAGTTGTAGTACACAGCGCCCGAGGTGGGGTTAGGAAGTTGAATTATGGCTCGTCCTGTGGTGGATTTACCGCACCCTGACTCACCGACCAAACCAAGGGTTTCGCCTCGTTTGATATCAAAACTGATGCCACTTACCGCCTTTACGGTGTTGCCACCAGCTACCGGGTATTCCACTACTAAATCTTCAATGCTGATCAGCGCTTCGCCTTCGGGTCTCAGGTGGGCTTTTCCGCTGCCGGCCATTAGTTGTTCTCCTCGGCGGTCGCCGCTTGATCAAGTAGTTGATTAGTGTCGACCATTGACCCTTCTGCTACTGACAAAGTTTGCGGTAATTTAGCGGCCAAATTTCTAGCAAAAGCCTCTTTGTTCTCTGGTGTACCTACAGGGAACCAGCATGCTGATTTGTGGGCTGGATCGTCGGTTGTTTGCAGCGGTGGCGCTTCTTGGCGACATTTTTCTTGCACGTAGGGGCAACGAGGGCTAAACGCACAACCACTTGGTGGTTTAATAAGGTCTGGTGGGCGGCCGGCAATAGCGGCTAAACGAGTATGGCTACGCTGGGTTGTGCGAGGAATAGACCGCAATAATGCTTCGGTGTAAGGGTGTCGCATGTCGGCAAACAACGAACTGGTTGGCGCCTGTTCGACCACGTTACCGGCATACATAACCATGGTTTCGTCGGTGCGTCCCGCCACTACGCCGAGATCGTGGGTAATGAGAATCATGGCCATATGACGCTCTTGTTGTTCCCGGTTCAACAGATTCAAAATTTGATGCTGGACCGTTACATCTAAAGCAGTGGTTGGTTCATCAGCAAAAAGAAGGGTCGGTTCGCAGGCCAAAGCAATGGCGATGCAAATACGTTGACGCATGCCTCCACTAAGTTCGTGCGGGTAAGCGTTGAGGCGACTTTCTGGCTCGGGGATCCGAACCTCTTTCAAAAGATCAATAGCCAATGATTTAGCTTCCGACCGAGAAGCACCTAGATGCTGGCGAACATGTTCGGTGACTTGGCGGCCGACTTTCACCAAAGGGTTCAATGAGGTCATGGGGTCTTGAAACACCATGGCCATTTCATTACCCCACAGGTTTTGCATTTCCCGCATGGAACAGCCGAACAATTCTTTTCCTTCGAAGACTGCTTGACCGGTGGTATTTACGTTGCCACCCAGGTTAAGCCGCATAATGGAACGGGCTAAAACTGTTTTACCAGAGCCGCTTTCCCCCACCACACCAAGGGTTTTTCCTTGGTCAAGTGAAAAACTTACGCCACGGACTGCTTTTACTTCACCGGCCTTAATACTAAATGACGTATGAAGGTCGGTTACTTGAAGAAGAGGGGCGCTATTTGTGTTCGTTGAGAATTCTACGCTCTCAGTAGTTACTGGTGTATTCAACTTTCCCCCCTTTTTTTCTTTCTCGTTTGAATATTACAACGCTGAAGAGTCTGACTTATTTTCGGGCGCTAGTCCACTCCGGCGATGAAGTTATCTACTTAATGATGTCGCTTCGCTTTGATCTCGTAATGTTGAAAGCCAAACATTTAGTTAGCCAAGTGGCTAGTTCTTAGAACCTAGTACAAAAAGAGGAAATAGCAAGGAAACCTCACCACAATTAAATAGTACGTTCGCTGCCGCCATCGATTGGTATTTGAGCCGCCGTAGTTGCGGCAAAACGGTCACTGCAAAGTTCCGCTACTACAGAAGCTACGTGACCAGCACCTACTTCCATTTTTAACAGGTTGCGGGCCTTGTATTCCTCTACGGTCATTTGGTAATTCTCTGCCCGTTTTTTAAGCAGTTCTTCGGTCCAAAGGCCGGTATCAAACACATTGTCGGGATGCACCACGTTGACCCGCACCCCATGCTCGGCCCACTCAAAAGCTGCTACCCGAGATAACTGCGTTAACGCCGCCTTTGAGGCCGAATAGGCTGCCGCGCTTTTGCCGGGGGCCAAAGCATTACGAGAAGCAATAACCACCACTCGGCCACCCACTGGTGAAAGCGCAAGCAACGGGGCAACATGGTGAAAAAGTCGGGCCACAGAAGTGACGTTGATGTCCATTGCTTTTTGCCAAGAGCCCGCATCCATGTCAGCGATTAACGCACTTTGGGGGAATACTCCGGCACCAATAACCACCATGTCGAGCCCGCCAAATTGTTCAACTCCGGTTCGTAAAGCAGCTTTTTGCGCTTCTTCGTCGCCAACATCTGTAGGGCACCCCAACCATGAAGAGCCAGAAAATGTTGTGGTGACTTGTGGGTCAATGTCCAACCCGATAACCGCGGCCCCGCGATCCAAGAGTTCCGCGGCACATGCTCGGCCAATACCCGAGGCGGCTCCAGTTACCAGCGCTACCTGGCCAGCAAATTCTTTACGGGGGCCCGCCAAACGAAGTTTCGCCTGCTCAAGATCCCAATATTCTAAAGAAAAAAGGTCTGCTTCTTCTAACGCCACGTAACCGCTGCGCTGGTCCTCAAGGCACTCCAACACTGGCATGGTGTGGTGGTAAATATCAGAAGCGATTGCGGCATCTTTTGCCGTTGCTCCGATAGTCATCAGGCCTAATTCAGGGTCCAGCACCACTCGTGGGGCGGGGTCCAACATGGTGAGTTCTTGAGAAACGTTTCCATGGTGTTGTGCGAAATATTCGCGATAATCCTCAGCGAACTGGTTTACGTCACGACCAACTAAAGGAACCCGTTTAGTGCGAATGATGTGGTCGGGGGTTAATGGGCCGCGGGTAGCCAAGTCGGCAACATCGGGGCGATTCACGAACCGTTGAATCTCTGGGCTGGTTTGGCGATGCATGATCATGGGTGAACCCGCAGTCTCAGAAATAGCCCGCCGCAAGTCCGCTAACTCAGTAAGTACTATTTCGGCTTGTTCGCTCGGTGCTGGAGCTTCTTGTTGGCCCCCAGGAAGACCGGCCAAATACGTTTCGGCTCGCCCAATCAGGTCAACGTGTCGACCGTACGCTTGGCGGGTTGTTTCGGCAAAAGTAAAAAGCCCGTGATGCAAAAGCACCATGCCGATGGTTCCGGGATGAGCTTGTTCGGCCCACGCTTCTTGCACTGCTTTTGCTAAATCAAACCCCGGCATCACATAGGGCACGGTCACTACGGCGTCGCCATAAACCTCAGCCACCGTGTCGGCCCCTTCGTCAACGTTGGTCAAACTCAAAATAACGTCAGCGTGGCTGTGCTGGATAGCACGGAAAGGTAAAAAAGCATGCAGTAGTGCTTCTACCGACGGTTGTGGGGCATCAGCACGCAACCGGGCGGTTGACATTTCAGCCATCATGTCTTCGTCGCTTAACCGGTCAAGGCTAAGAAGGTCGCTCATCCGCTCTAAGGGCAGCGGGGTCAAACCAGGCACCTCAATGCTGGCCAGGTCCCACCCTGAACCTTTGACGTAAACGGCATCGATGGTGCGGCCGGTGATGTCTACCCAATCGGCTTTTACCGAGGTGTTTCCTCCGCCGTGCAGCACCAAAGATTGGTTGCCGCCCAACAATCGAGAGCCATAAGCGCAACAAGCCAGTGCTCCGCCGTCACCACAATCATGTTCGTTCCAAAGATTTTCCATTTTTTCCGCCTTTAAATTTCTTAATCTTCTGCGTCGGCGCCGGATCGGCTCTCAAGGAGGTCGGTGCGGATTTTAATTTCCGGAGCAGCACTTGGTTGAGCAGGCTCATCAGCAGTGTGCATCCATACTGTGCGTTGCGGGAAGGGGATTTCAATGTTGTGCGCATCAAAGGCTTTTTTCATTCGCGCCCGCAAAATACGGCCAGTAGCCCACTGTTCGCCAGGTTCAGTTTTTACCGAGAGGCGAATGGTGATGGCATCCGCCCCAAAGCTTTGCAAACCAGAAATAACTGGTTCTTCAATAATGGTGGCTGCTTCAAGTTGCTCTTCCCAAAGTTCATCAGCTGTTTGTTTGATAACGGTGGCCGCTAAATCAATATCGGTGTCGTAAGCCACGTCAAGGTCGAGCACTGTTTTGGCCCAGAGTTGTGAGGAGTTTCCTACCCGATGGATCTCCCCGTTGGGAATAACCCAAACTGTGCCGTGGCTGTCCCGTAACACTGTGGTGCGCAAGGTGACCCGCTCCACAGTTCCTGAAGCAGGGCCAACGTCAATCCAATCACCTACCCCGTATTGGTCTTCGATGATGACAAAAATGCCGGCAATAAAGTTCGCCACCAAATCTTGGGCTCCAAAACCGACCGCGAGGCCGATGATGCCTGCCCCGGCAATAAGTGGGCCGAGGTCAATGCCTAACTCGCCTAAAGCGATCATCATCCCCAAGAGGTAAATCGCCCCGGTGCTAATACCCCTCAATACGGCCCCGAGGGTTAAGGCACGTTGGCGTGATCGGTCGCCTTGTTCGGCGAGGCGTTGAAGTTTGCGCCGGGCTCGGTTTCCCATTACGGCCAACATTTTGTTGGATTCAACTTCTGCCACTTCTTGTTCTTTTTCTCTCGTTTCAATGAGGCGAGACACCATGCGATCTATGCCGCGTCGTACCACACGATTGATCATCATTGACACCAACAAAATAAGAATGATTTTGAGCGGTCGTTCTACAAACCATCGCGCTGTTTCGGCCATAGAGTCATTTTCGGTGGCGTTCCATACCCATTTACAAATTGCACTTGGGGCAGGCCCGCAAGCATCCGTTATTCCAGTTGGCAACATGGTGATCTTCTCCTCGTCTTCTAAGCGACAGTAACCGAAGCCACGCCTAAACAGGCTGTTGGTCAACAATCGCTGCTATCAGCTGCCTAAAAGTGTACCCAGGGCAGCCACGGTGGCTATCAAACCAAGTGAGATATAAAGCACGCTGCGCCAAAGTGGCGCTTTTTCAAGGTCTCCCTCGTCAAGTTTTTCTGGGGGCCGGATTAAGGCCAGGCCGTTGCCCACCATCATGGATGCCCCCAAGGCCAGCAGAAGCCAGCCCAAAAGGTCTTCGCCTAAAAACATGGTTACGGGGTACGAGCCATGTCGGCAAATCGGGTGTAGTGAGGCAAAAAGGCCAGCCTCACTGTACCGGTAGGGCCGTTACGGTGTTTTGACAAAATGACTTCGGCTGTACCCATATCTGGGCTCTCTGGGTTATAAACCTCGTCGCGATAAATAAATACCACGGTGTCAGCATCTTGTTCCAATGATCCAGACTCGCGGAGGTCGGACAGCATGGGGCGTTTGTCTTGGCGGGCCTCTAACCCACGAGAAAGCTGAGACAGCCCAATCACTGGGGTTTCAAGTTCGCGAGCCAAGATTTTAAGACCACGGCTAATTTCAGACACTTCAACTTGCCGGTTTTCTGCAGTGGAGCGTCCGGTCATAAGTTGGAGGTAATCCACCACGATGACCCCGATGTCTCCGACCCGGCTTTTTAGCCGGCGAGCTTTGGCTCGAATTTCCATAATGGAAGTATTTGGGTTGTCGTCAATCCAAATTTTTGCTTCGGAGAGTTTGCCAACCCCATGGTTGATCCGGCTCCAGTCATCTTCTGAAAGCTTTCCGTTTCGTATGTTTTTTGAATCCACTCGAGCTTCTGAACATAAGATTCTTTGACTGAGTTCTAACTGGCTCATTTCTAACGAGAAGTAGAGCGCAGGCAGGTTTGCGGTGGTGGCCACGTGGGTGGCGAGGCCAAGAGCAAATGAGGTTTTTCCCATAGCGGGGCGAGCACCTAAAATCATTAGGGAGTTTTTTTGTAAGCCAGAAATAAGGTGATCAAATTCGGTGTAGCCGGTGGGTACCCCGGTTATTTCGTTGCCACTTTCAAAAAGTTCTTCTAATCGGTCCAGGTTGGCATCAAGCAAGTCGCGAATGACCGCCATGGTGTCGGTAACCCGGCCCTGACCTACTTGAAAAACAAGGTTTTCTGCTTCGTCGACCGCTTTGACGACATCGTCAGGGTGCCCGTAGCCAATTTCGGCAATCTCATTAGCCGCCCCGATGAGGCCACGCAACGTAGCGTGTTCTTGAATAATACGAGCATATTTTGCCGCTGCAGTAATAGCCGGAGTGGTTGCTTGAAGTTCCAGCAACACGCCGTCGCCGCCTATTTGGTCAAGAAATCCTGCTCGTTTAAGGGTTTCAGCCACTGTCACCGTGTCGGCTGGTTCTCCGGAAGAATACAGCGTGCAAATGGCGTCAAAGATATGCGCATGGGACGGCTTGTAGAAGTGTGCTGGTTCGACAATCTCTAAAGCATCAGCAATTGCATCTCGGGAAAGCAGCATGGCTCCCAACAGTGAGGCTTCTGCATCAAGGTTGTGGGGAGGCACTCTGGTTGATGCTTTTGTGGGTGCTTGCCGTCTTTCGAATTTTTCAATCGGTGGCGGTTCATCAAAGGGGGATGGCCCGAGGTCGGGTTCGTTTACCACGTCAGGAGCTTCATCAGCCGGCAAGGGAGCGGCCTCGTCTTCGCTTATTTCATTGTTTTCTGACTGTTCACTCACTGAGAGACTCCAAAAAGGAAGAGGGGAACTTCACTCTCTAGTCTGCAGGAAACACCCTGTGAATCGCTAGGGGATATCCGGTGGATTTCGCCCCTTTTAGCGCGCGCCACTGGGGAAAGACTTGTGGACAACTTACTCTTCTGGCAGGAGGGGGTGAAAAGCACCGGTCCTCCCATGAGTTATCCCTCGGGGATTACCTCAATGTTCATCGGTACGGCCACCTCAGGGTGGAGTTGTACCGTGAATTCATGAGTGCCTACATCCTTGATGGTTTCAGTGGCGATCTGCGTGCGATCAACATCTATCCCAATTTGTGAAGCAAGTGCCGCAACAATTTCTACGGCTCCTACAGAACCAAAGAGGTGACCAGTGTCGGAAGCTTTCGCCGAGGCAGTGACCGTTTGGCCCGCCAGCGAGGCAGCAACTGTTTCTGCTCCTGCTCGATCAGCCGCCGACTTAAGGGCACGCTTGCGTTGCATGGCTTCTGCTTGAGTCGCCATGCCAGCAGTAGCCGGAACGGCCAAGCCTTCAGGTACCAAGTAGTTGCGGGCATAGCCGCGTGCTACATCAACAATGGCGCCCGTTGTGCCGAGCCCTTCAACGTCGGAACGTAACAAAACCTTCATTCCGCTACCTCCTCGGTGGTCGTGGTGTCAACTACTTCAATAGTTGCTGACAAAGCTTCTTCGAGTACTTCGGTTACTGCTTCTTCAACTTCGTTTTCGGTGCCTGGTGGCGGCGAAGATGGGGTGGGGGCTGGCCCAGAAGAGCGTGCACCGCGGTCATCAGGGCGACGCTCACGACGTTGCGTGGCTACCCGGTTTACGTAAGGGATTAGTGCCATTTCTCGGGAGTTTTTTACTGCCCGAGCAATGTCTCGTTGTTGACGCGAATCATTACCGCTTACTCGACGTGCCTTAATTTTGGATCGATCAGAAACAAACTTGCGCAGCAAGTCAGTGTCTTTATAATCGACGTATTCAATCTTGGCGATAGTTAACGCAGATATTTTTTTCTTTGAGCGACGCGCGTTATCGCGGTTTTTTTCTCGACGTGGGGGACGGGCCATTAGAAGGGCTCCTCATCAGTAGGAAAGTTGGATGTTGGGGCGGTGTTTGAGGTGGCAGGAGTTTGGCTGCTGCCACCACCGTCACCGCGATATTCATTACGGGAAACTTCGGCTGTAGCCCATTTCAAACTAATGGCCACATCATCGGCGACAACTTCAACCTTAGAGCGTCGTTGACCTTCTTGGTTTTCCCAAGAACGTTGGTCAAGGCGGCCATAAATAACCACTCGGCTGCCCTTAGTTACTGACTCGGCAACATTTTCAGCCAAGTTTCTCCAACAAGTAATATCAAAAAAAGACACAATGTCTTCCTCGTCACGCCCCTTGCGGTTCCAGGCCACACTAAAGCTTGCCACAGCCGCTCCACCAGCAGTGAATCGCAATTCTGGATCTTTCGTGACGTTACCAACAATGGTAACTGTGTTATCAAATGCCATTTTCTTACTCCTTTATCAACCAGCGTCTGCTGGTGTTGCTTCGCCGACTAAACCGCGACGTGCGGCCTCATCGTCGGGAAGGCGCATAATTTTATGGCGGACGATTTCACTGCGGTCCGCGAGTCGCAAAATACGATCGGCTGTATCGAGGTTAAATGCCTCGGTTACCACGGTGAGGACGACATAGAAGCCTTCCCATTTGTGGTTGATTTCATAAGCAAAGCGACGCCGGCCCCAAGGCTCGGAGTCAAGCTTGGAAACAATAGTGCCACCTTCGGCCTCTATGGCTTCAATAGCCTTGGCGAGACTTTGTGCATCTTCGCCCTCAGTGAGCTCAAGATCGCCATCTACGATGACCATTAATTCGTAATACCGCATATCGGCAGAAACCTCCTTTGGACACGATTCACGACCTTCGTGAATTCGGGGCCCTTAAACAGGGCAGGGGAAATAAATTTTTTAAACTCCCGGGGGAGCCATGTGATGCTATCTGCACAAAAACCGGTCGCGTTCCTCATAGACATCATCTTTCCAGAGGGGTGTGACAATCTCGGCAGACCGAGCGAAATTACCCCAGTCCGTACAGTTTTAACTCGTCTACTACTTCATCGCACAAGCCATAAACCTCTTGCGGCGCAGGGAACTCACCTGAGCGCACGTCAGCAGCGAACTCTTTCAAAGCAGCCACCCCTGTCCCATGGAGATCGGCATACCGGCGCACAAACTTTGGCAGCACTCTTTTTTCAATACCAAGAACATCGTGAAAAACTAAGACCTGTCCATCACAGTGCGGGCCGGCCCCAATGCCGATGGTTGAAACATCTACCGCTTCGGTAACTAGGGCCGCCACCTCGGCTGGCACTCCTTCTAATACCAAAGAAAAACAGCCAGCGTGTACTAAAGCTTTTGCCGCATCAACCAGATCAAGGGCAGCCTTGGTGCTACGACCTTGAACCTTAAAACCGCCCATGGCGTGCACCGACTGGGGCGTCAGCCCCACATGGCCCATAACCGGAATCTCTGCCGCCACCAATGCCTCAATCATGGGCAAACGCCGGCGCCCACCTTCAAGTTTTACAGCACCCGCTCCGGCTCGAATAAGCTGCGCCGCGTTACGCAAAGTGTCTTCCGTTGATACGTGGTAACTCATCCACGGCATATCAGCTACTACCAATGCCTGAGGGTTGGTGCGTGCCACCGCTGCGGTGTGGTGGGCAATGTCGTCTACCGTTACCTGCAAAGTGTCTTCGTAACCCAACACCACCATGGCCAACGAGTCTCCGACCAAAATCATGTCCACGCCCGCTTCGTCCACCATGCGAGCCCCGGGGGCGTCATAAGCCGTCACCATGACCAAGGGGTCAATGCCCTGCACTACTTTGTGATCCCGAATAGTTGGGACGGTCATTTTTTTAACCATTTCTGCACTCCTTTCCCGTCCAGCGCACACAGGCTGCCGGCGGTCTCTACAGGATACACGGTTTGACTTCATGACCCAAAATCTCTACATTCCTGCTTCTACGGGAGGAACCCTTATGTCAAACATGCCGCTCATTACTTCAATTGAAGAACTCACCGCAGAAGTCATAACTGATTTACTACAAGCCGCAGGCTCCCTCACGGAAAGCCAACACGTGACCGCTGTGGAACCAGTTTCTTTTGGTGACCAATCAGGTCTACTTAGTTACCTTTACCGCGTTGGCCTCACCTATTCCGATGGCGCACAGGGCCCAGCCACCGTTGTCGTAAAGCTTCCTACCGATGACCCAAACCAGCGAGGCATTTCTGATGCTTTGGGTTTTTACAACCGTGAATGCACCTATTACAACGTGGTAGCCCCCACCGCACCTTTTAAAACTGCCACCATTTTTGGCCAGGCACAAGCCACTGATTCCACCGATTTCATCATCGTTATGGAAGATCTCGGTCACATGGAACGCATTGACCAAGTGATTGGCGCAACACTTCCCGAAATCGAAACAGTGCTTAAAGCTTTAGCGAAACTGCATGCTGTTTATTGGGGGCATCAAGATTTAGAAAACTTGAGTTCTACTTTTTTACCCATGGATAACCCTATTTACCATGCCGCTTTGCCTGGTATTTTTGGTGCCGGCTGGGCTTCGTTAAAAGTCAACGCACCCGACCTTTTAGACCCGGAGATTATTGAATTTGGTGATAACTACAGTACTCATCTCCCCCAAATGTTGGCGGCCTTAAACACCCCAACCACACTGCTCCACGGGGACTACCGGGCCGACAATCTACTTTTAGATGAGGAAGGCAACCTGGCGGTTATTGATTTCCAAATCACCTCGATGGGTAACTGTGCTTTTGATATCGCTTACTTTTTATCTTCGTCGGTTACTTCAGAGACCCGTGCGGCGCACGCCGACCAACTGCTTCACCTCTACCACGACACGCTGACCGCCGAAGGTGTCAACTACTCATTTGAAGACCTTGAAGCCGGTTTTCGCGTGGCTCTTGCTTTTTGCCTCATTTATGGAGTGGCTTCGTTCGCCGGTTGGGATTCCTTCGGAGAACGTCAACAAGAACTCATGCGTTCTATGGCCTCACGAACGATTTATTCAATCCTTGAGACCAACGCATTAGACAGCCTGAACGCCAACTAAACCGTTAATAGTTGCCCAATGTGGAGGTGCGCACCATGTGGTTCCAGCGACACTCCAAACAAACTTCAATGAGGTAGGCAGTGAACTCGCCTTGCCGGTTTGCTAAGCGCTTTAATTCTTTAGGGGTGCTAATGCATCGCCCATGCGCTGGTAAACGTGGGCCAAAAACGTAAGTGACGTGACGTACCTGGTTTTCGGCACAAATGGGGCAGTCGATGCTGGTTGGGGTGCTGCAATGTTCGGCGTTACGCAACAACATGGGTTGGGCATCGCACACCAGGTCACGTCCGATTGCTCCTTTTTCAAACCCGTCGATCATGCGTTGCCGAGCCAATCGATAGTCCACGTCGGCGGTTCGCCGCGCCGGAACCAAACCCTCACGGTTAAACCCTCGAGCGGTGGTGCGGCTCCCCATGGCGCCACCCTAGAACACTGGCTAAGGGTTGGCCAGTCGATGAACTACGTGCGGTTGTCCCACCACGCTTGTAGTCGGGCTTCTACCTCGTCGGGGGTTAGCCGGCCTTCGTCAAGACGCAAGGTGGTCAACCATTCCATGGCCTCCCCTACTTGAGGCCCTGGTTCAAGGTTTAAAACTGACATCACTGTTTGGCCGTCTAGAACTGGGCCTAAGTCATCTAACTCGCCGGCTTGTTTTAATCGTTGAACCGATTGTTCAAACAAAGAAACATCCACTTTGAGAGCATCAACAATACGCACCGCATCAGCAAGGTATGGCCCTGCTTGGGCAGCGAGGTGCCGAATCTCATCATCGCTCCACACTGCAGACTGGTGTTTTTCAATAGTTTCTACCGCTTGTTGCACCACGGTGATTTGACGAATTTGCTGAGTAGAGAGCCGCCAGGCTTGCTGCCGCTTAAGAGGCACGACTGGCCCTACTGCCGCCAGGCGCAACGATGGTTCATGGGGCACCAACGAAAGGCGCCGCAAAGTTTCCTGTTGCTCCTCAATAGGTAACACATTGAGTTCTGGCCAGAACTGAGCAAGCAGTGTGGCCTCAGATAAAAAATTAAACCCTGGTTGAGGGTTCTCTACCATGAGTAATCGAAACAACTCGTCACGCACCCGCTCGACAGACACAATGGCCAAGCGGCTACTTAATATTTTAGCGGCCGTCAAAAGCCCAGAAACCGGAGTGAACCCGTACCCGGCGATAAAACGAGCCGCCCGCAGGGTTCGTAAAGGGTCGTCGGCAAATGATTCTTCTGGGTCCAACGGAGTACGCAACGTCAACGTGTCGAGGTCCTTTTGGCCACCGTAGGGGTCGTAAAGGCCGCCGTCTACTACGTCAACAGCCATGGCATTTACCGTGAAATCTCGCCGTGCTAGGTCTTGGGCAAGGTCTTTCGAATAGCGGACTACCGGTTTACGCGAGTCGTCTACATATGACTCTGCCCGATGAGTGGTTATTTCTAAATCCCATTGACCGAGGCGCACTCCGATGGTGCCAAACCGTTCGCCCTGAAGCCATACGGCATCAGCAACGTCGGCCACCAGGGAGCGGACCTCTTCGGGTAAGGCATCGGTGGTGAAATCGAAGTCGGGTGTTTGTTTTTGTCGCCCCATCAAAACGTCTCGCACCACGCCGCCTACTAAATACAACCGCGCCCCCGCAGAAGAAAATCTTTTCGCTAAAGGCTCCACTGATTTCAGTACTTCACTGAATCCTTGCGGGTGGTCAACAGGTTGCGTCATGGTTTAAATCGCTCGGCAACTTGTTGCACCACTGCTAACCCAGGGCCAGCGCTGGTTGCCTTTTCTGGTTGATACGAGCCACCCAAGAGGGCCGACACGGTGGCTGCTGTTGATTCGGTGAGCGCAGCAAGGTCGTAGCCGCCTTCTAAAAAAATCAACGACCGGTAAGCCGGCACTAAAGCAACGAGGCGAGTCATGAGGTCAGCGTAATCCCCAGAAGTTAAACCAAGGGAGGTCAGGGGGTCATCTCGATGAGCATCAAACCCAGCAGAGATCAACAACCAGTCAGGGTTAAACCGTTCTACCGCCGGGGTGATCACCTCATCAAAAGCTGCTCGATACGTGTCGCCGGCGGCCTGAGGGGGAAGCGGAACGTTTACCGTAAAACCCTGGCCTTTTTGAGCACCGGTATCATTTATCGCTCCCGTTCCAGGAAACAACGGCCATTGATGGCAAGACACGTAAAGCACTTGGTCGTCGTCCCAAAAAACATCTTGGGTCCCGTTGCCGTGGTGAGCGTCAATGTCCACAATGGCTACCCGTTTCCCTTCAGCGGTTAACGCAGCCGCCGTTATGGCCACATTGTTCAACAGGCAAAACCCCATGCTTTGGGTTGGGGTGGCGTGGTGACCGGGTGGGCGAATGGCGCAAAATGCTTGGGTTACTCTTTTTTCTTTTAAGGCGGCCACCGCTTGTATTCCTGCTCCAGCCGCCAAGCGGGCGGCATCCCAAGACCCGGGGCTCATTCGAGTATCCGGATCAACTTTGCCACCCCCTTGTTCATTTAAGGCAGCCAAGCCTTCAAAGTGTGCAGTGCTGTGTACTTTTTTAATCAACTCATCGGTGGCCGGTATTACGGGTTCTCGCAAAAGGCCTTCCGCTACTCCAGACCGGTCAAACCCCTCCCATACCGCTTGCAAACGGTCGGGGCGCTCCGGGTGCCCGCCTCCGGGGACATGTTCAAGAAACCGTTCATCGGTTAATACCAGCATGGTCACCTCGTGATGATAAGCCGCTCGCCGCGGTGGAAAGCGAAGGGTTCGCATCCTTGTCTCTTGGCTCAAGCGATTACCGAGGCGCTGAGGGTCGTAAAGTGTCAACATCGCCACTCATCTTTCCCCTCCTCGCTTTATGGCTCGACTGTTTTCGCAGCCTGCCCAAGGGCTGTCTCCAGCGGGAGTTTTTACTGCACCAGGGGGTCAGCGTTTTCGTTTTGGTCCTTGGCGTAGGGAACCCTCTGCTGGGCATTTAGTTCCGCTTGGTGGGCTTGTTGATGGTCTTTCTGCTTTGGCGGCTACCGATCATCTTCAGGGTTTGGGGTATAAAGAAATATTTACTTCGGCCTTAACTCTTCACGAACGAGACCCTTTTTTGAGTTTGGGTTATGAGGTAGATCAAGAATTGACTCTTTTGAAACGGCCTTTGGGTCTTGCTGTTTCGCCCTTAAAAAAACCTCGGCCTCGTCCTTTGCGGCGCAGCGACAACCCTCAAGTTTTATTAATCGATGCACTGTCTTTTGATGCTTTTTGGCGTTTTGATGCGGCCTCCATATATGAAGCTAAACGAGCTACTCCGCAGGCTCGTCAACGTGTTTTTTGTGAAGATCGCCAAGCAGTGGCTTATGCGGTAACCGGTGCTGGTCTTACCGATGGGTTTATTCAACGCTTGGCTGTTCATCCAGACCATCGTGGCCAAGGCTTGGGTTCTCAACTACTTGACGATGGTTTGCGGTGGTTGCAAAGAAAAGGTTTGGCCCATGCTTGGGTTAATACGCAGCCTCAAAACGAACCTGCTTTGCTGCTTTACCGTAAAGCAGGGTTTGTTGATTGTTCGGGCGGCTTAGCGGTGCTAAAACGTGTTATTCATGAAGAGAGCACCTAATGCGGTCCATTAAATACTTTTTTTTGCCGGTGATTCTTTTGGTTTCGTTGGCTCATCCGGTTGGTGCGGAAGAATCTGGTGGCCTTTCTTTAATTGGGCAAACCCCTTGGGTAAACGAGGAACATCTCACCTTCGATATTCGGGTATCTGGCCCTCTGGAGCGAGGTTTTTTTGTTATCCAGGCCCATCAAGGCATTACTCAAATTTCTTCTTTATCGGTTGATCAGGTAGGCGCCGGCGATCTTTTAGGTAGCCCTGTTTTGGTGCCCTTGAGTAGTAGTTTGAATAGTTCTGGGGTGGCTACCTTTGATCTTTCGGTCAGTGCTTTGCCGGAAAACGAAGCAGATTTAACGCTGGATTCAGGAGCCGTTTACCCATTTACCGTGCAGTTAACCAGTATTGACGGGACAGTTCTTGACCAGTTTGTTACCCCGGTTATTGTTCCCGATGATTCTTTTTCGTCGCCTTTAACTACTGCTTTGCGTTTGTCGGTGGCCGGCCCACCTCCTTTGCAAAGTGATGGTTCGGTGGTTTTTGATGACACGTTATTGACTGAGTTGCGTGCACTCGGTGATGCGGTAAGTAGTCACCCATCGGTGCCGGTGACCATTTTGTTGCCTCCGGCCACCGTCGTGGGTTTATCTCGCTCGGGCCTTGAGGCTCATGGGCAACTCGTTGATCTTCTCACCCCGGGCCTTGAGTCTTCGGTAAAAATTGCTTCCGCTTCCTTTGTTACCGCCGACCCCGAAGCGTGGCGGCAAGTGAACCGTTCTGATATTTACCGCGATCTTCTTACCCATGGCGATGTGGTGTTCGTTGACCGTTTGGGGGTAGTGGCCCAGCGTTCGGTCACGCTTTTAGAACCCACCGCTACTGCCGAAACGTTGAGTTTGTTATTGCAGTTTGGAAGCACAGAATTCTTGGTTGATGCCCATCACCTCACCCCGATTCCTGGTGCTTCCAGTGACGCTTTTGTTCAACCAGTAGCGCTCCGTGACGCTAACGGGCAGTTGCGTTCGGCTCGGGTGCTTGACCCTCAAATAAGTTCCTATTTCACCAACTATGACGAACCGGTAGTAGCGGTCCAGTTTTTGCTTGCCCACCTTGCTCTTTTGTCGTGGTCTGTTCAAGAAGATGCATCGGCTGTGGTGGTAGTACCAGAGCAGGTAGCACTGTTGCCGCTTCTTGTTGATTTACTTTTCAATACCTTAAGCGAGGCCCCGTTTGTTGAGCTTTCTCATTTGGAGCCTTTAGTTCTTTCTGAAAATTTTTTTGGCCCCACCTTTGATCTTTGGCCCACCGAGGTAGCAAGCATGGTGGATCGAGCCAACGGACATGGTTTGGTTGAAATGGTTTTGTCGGCCTATCAAGAACTTTTAGGCGGCCCGCACCCATCGGTTATTACTCTTACCGGTTTACTCGAAACGACTACAGCAGTTGAATTGTCCAACGACGAGGTGAATAAATATTTCAGCGCTATTTACCACGAAGTTACCGAAATGATGGGCCAGTTTTATTTACCTGATAGTCAAAATGTCCGCTTAACGAGTCGCCAAGCAACCGTTCCTTTTACGGTAGAAAACAATCTCTCAGTACCCGCCACGGTAGTTATTGGTCTAACGAGCGATGGGCGGTTGACCTTTCCCGACGGCGAAGAAATTTTGGTTACTTTGCAACCCGGCAGTAACCGTATTTTGTTAACGGTGGCCGCTCGGGCCTCGGGTGATGCTCGAGTGCAGGTAACGCTGCGTTCTCCAGACCAATCTCGGTTGCTTCAGTTGGCTTCGACTCAACTTTTTGTTCGTACCACCAAGTTGTCGGGGGTCGGGGTGCTGTTGTTGGTGATGGCGCTGAGTGTGCTTGCTGTTTGGTGGGTGCGTTCAGCACGTGCCCCTCGACCGGTTTCACCCGACTACCATGAAGTTAACCCTCAGGAGGATTAATGACCGTTCGTATTGTTACCGACAGTGCCTGTGACCTCACCGACGCTGAAGCTGCTGCTTTAGATATTGATATTGTTCCGTTGAGTATCCGCTTCGGCGATGCTGAATACATTGATCGTCACGAACTTTCGGTAACAGAGTTTTATAACAAAATGTCGGCCAGTGAGCATTTGCCGCAAACGGCTGCTCCGGCTCCTGGTGCTTTTGAAGAAGTGTTTCGTAAACGGTTAGATACCGGGGCCCAAAGCGTGGTGTGTATAAATATTTCTGCCGGGGTTTCTGCCACCATGCAGTCGGCGGAAGCGGGGGCCAAGGTCTGCGGGGGCGATGTGCGGGTTGTTGATAGCGGTTCGGTAAGTGTGGGGCAAGGAACCATTGTGTTGGCAGCGGCAGAGGCGGCACGTTCTGGTGCTTCGGCCGAAGAGATCACTGATTTGGTGGCTGACCTTTCGGCTCGTACTTCGCTTTTTGGGGCTTTGGATACTTTGGATAATTTGGTGAAGGGTGGGCGTATTGGAGGCGCTAAAGCCATGGTGGCTAATGTTTTGTCCATTAAACCTTTGTTAGATATCAGCAGTGGGGTGGTTGAAGAAGCGGGTCGCCAGCGAACTCGCAAAAAGGCCTTAGCTTGGCTGATTAACAAGGTGGTAGAGCAAGGTGATGCCCTTGAGTCGGTGGCGATTGCTCATGCCATGGTTGATGATATTGATGCTTTTACCGACCGCCTTTGTGCAGACACTGGGCTGACAGAGGCTCGAGTAGCAGTTATTGGCCCCGTGGTGGCGAGCCATGGCGGGCCTGGTCTTGTTGCTATTAGTTACGTGCTTAAGCCTTAACTCAGAGGTATGCCCCCTTTGGGGGGTGGTATTTATTACGTTGATGAGCGGTGGCTCTTCAACAGGCGTCTGGTGGCGCACCCGGGTTAGTGATTGCTGACCGATATCGCTTGGATCAGTTATCTGGCGACACGCTTCGTACTGAGGTTTGGGAGGGTTGGGATCTCACGTTGGCTCGTCCGGTGATGGTCAAACTTATTCATGCGGGGGATATTCCTACGGCGGGTGGTCGTCTTGGTCTGGCGGGAGTGGTTGCCCTTTTTGATGCAACCAATCATCAAGGGATGGCTGTTTTAGTTTTTGAGCGCCTGGAGTGTTGGCCCCTCAACCAGTTACTGCATCAGCAGCCAGTTCTTCATCCTGACGAGGTTGCCGCATGGGTGGCTGGTGCCGCCCGCGTTGTGGAGTCTGCTCACCATTGCGGTATTCCTCATGGGGCGATTACTACTTCGAATATTTTAGTTTTACCTGACCGTTCGGTGCGTTTAACAGACTTTCGTGGTCGACCAACAGGTAACGGGGATGGCCCGTTTGATACGCAACCTGATTTACTTGCTTTGTCTTTGTTGCTGCACGACTTGTTGCTGCGT
Source organism: Acidimicrobiia bacterium (assembly GCA_012959995.1). Taxonomy (NCBI): domain Bacteria; kingdom Bacillati; phylum Actinomycetota; class Acidimicrobiia; species Acidimicrobiia bacterium. The sequence goes on along the minus strand of DUCC01000034.1, from coordinate 27,733 downwards.
TGTCCGCGTTCGTTGGTTTCTAATTTTTTGTGGTCGTTAGCTGACCCCGATGCTCTTCCTCAACCTGATTCAGTTTTAGCCTTTCGTTTGCTTCTTGAGCACCAACCCGAGAGCGCTTCGTTAAACACAAGAAAATGGTGGTGGCCGGTGGTGGCTTCAGGGTTTTTTGTGGCTGGAGTAGCCGCTCTTTCTTGGCTCCTTATTACCTAGAAGCCAGCGCGATAACCTCAGAATATTATTACTTCCGCTTCGCCGCCTTCGTTTTTAGAGGACCCTGATCTTCTTTTGGTGCGGGCCGCCCAAAAGGGCGATACGGAAGCCCTTGATCAACTTTTACGCCGTCATCACGACAAGGTTTGGGGTATTTGCCGACGGTTGGCGGGCAACGATGCTGATGCTTTAGATGCGACACAGGAAGCTTTAATTGCTGTAGCCACTCGCCTTAATCGTTTTGATGGGAAGTCGCGTTTTACTACTTGGTTGTATCGCGTTACTACTAATGCTTGTTTAGATGAGTTGCGGCGGCGTGCTCGCCGGCCCTTGGTGGGTTTGGACGCCGCGTTTGAGCCTGTAGATCTTTCCGCCCCGCCGGTGGATGGTTTAGTTGCTGATCGTTTGCTTATTGATGCTGCGTTGGCTCGCCTTCCTGAAGAGTTTCGCGTTGCGGTAGTTTTGCGTGATTTGCTTGATCTGGATTATGCAGAGATTTCTGAGATTCTTGATATTCCCCCGGGGACGGTGCGGTCGCGTATTGCTCGGGGCCGGGGCGCTTTGGCAACTTTTTTAAGACCCGGGAACCAAACAGACTTGTCGGAGCGTCAGAACCTATGACTATGGAACCTAAAGATCTTTCTGTGCCTGCAGAGGTATCGGCTCTTGATGATCAGGCGGCGTCCATTGTTGAGGGTTTGGCTTCGCTTCCGTTGTCCCCTTCAGCGGAGTTGCTCGCTCGAGTAGAAAAATTTCAACAGGTGCGAGCCCATCTTTCTGCGGCACCGGTTTTTCCTGATGTTTTGTTGCGGGACACTCAGTTGGCGGTCGCGGTTTCTTCGGTTGGCGATCAGGTGGTGGTTCCGTTGCGCAAGCGCCGGGGCCCTTCATCGGTTGTTGCCGTGGGTATTGCGGCGGCCGCTGCCTTGTTGTTGGTTGCGGTGAGTTTGACCAGTGGGGTTTTTGAATCTGGGTCGGATGATGCTGCGTCGGTGGCTCTGCCGTCGCCGACTACTTTTGCGGCGGTGGATCAAGAGACTTCTGGGGCGGCGGAATCGGTGGAAACGCAAGCCACCTTTGCTACTGAAGCAGATTTTTCGGGTGATGCGCCGATCGTTCCAGAGAGTTTGGCTTTAGAACGTTCTGTGGATCTTCTCGAAGGTTCTCCATTTTTAGATCTCCAAAGTTTTGAGGAGGCCGCTACTGAGCGTTTTTTTGCTCGTCGTGAGAGCGCTGCTCTTTCTCACGAAAATTCTCCTTGTGGGTTTTCTTTAACGCAACAACAGGAATTGTTGGGTGAGTTACCTGACGGTTCTGAGTGGTTGCCTGTTGAGGTTGAGGGCCATCAACAAGAGCTTTTGGTGATCTTTGGCCATTTCAATTTGTTGATCGTTGACCCTTTTGATTGTTTAAACAGGTTTTTGGTTGAGGTAATCGTTCCTTAACCAAGATGGTGAACCGGTTGGCTGTGTAGGCTCCGCATATGGCTGATGATTTATCACAGAACTCCACCGATGATGCCTCTGTGGGGTGGGAAACGCAGATTACCGATCGCTTTGTTCATACCGTTGATCGTTTACGTGCTCTCACTACTCAACCGTTGCTTGCCGCTTCGCGAGGTGTGGTTTTTGGTTTAGTGGCCATTATTTGCGGGTTGACGGTTTTGATTTTGTTCAGTGTCGGAATATTCCGCTTGTTAAATAATGTTCTCCCTGGGGGAAGTTGGACCGCTTACCTGGTCCTGGGTGGCCTTTGCTGTGCTCTCGGGGCTTGGTTCTGGTCACGTCGTCTTCCTGATTCTTCACCTTCTCAATAGTCTCGTCACTTAAGGGTTTTTATGTCTGATCATCATGAAGTTGTCATTATTGGTTCGGGTCCGGCTGGTTTAACCGCCGCCATTTATACTGCTCGTGCAGATTTAGCGCCTTTGGTTATTGAGGGTGAACCTTCCTCAACGAGCGACCAACCGGGCGGGCAGTTGATGCTGACCACGGAGGTAGAAAACTTTCCTGGTTTTCCTCAAGGGGTTATGGGCCCGCAACTTATGTCCGATATGCGTGAACAGGCTGCTCGCTTTGGAGCGAATTTTCTTACCGATCGTGTGAGTCGGGTGGATTTTTCTCAGCGGCCTTTTTCTGTTTGGGTAGGCGACAGCGATGGAGAGCCCACTTATTTAGCCGAGTCAGTCATTGTTTCGACTGGTGCTCGTTCAATCATGTTGGGGTTAGAGGCGGAAACCCGTTTGATGGGCCATGGGTTATCTACCTGTGCTACTTGCGATGGTTTTTTCTTTCGTGATCATGAAATCGCTGTGGTAGGGGGCGGGGACTCTGCGCTAGAGGAAGCAAACTTTTTGAGCCGTTTTGCCAGCAAGGTCACTGTGGTTCATCGTAGAGATGCGTTGCGTGCTTCAAAAATTATGCAAGCCCGTGCTGAAGAAAACCCTAAAATTGAGTTTGCTTGGAACTCCACGGTGGAAGAAATTTTAGGTGACACCAAGGTGGAGGGGTTGACTTTAAAAGACACCCTTACCGGAGTAACCAGAAATCTGCCGGTTACTGGCGTATTTATTGCTATTGGTCACCGGCCGAATACTGATTTGTTTGTTGGTCACCTTGAACTCGATGACGGTGGTTATTTGGTTACGGGGCCAGATAATTCTACTACTGGGGTGGCTGGTGTTTTCGCTTGTGGCGATGTCCAGGACCACACTTATCGTCAAGCAATTACTGCTGCTGGGTCGGGGTGTATGGCTGCTTTGGATGCTGAGCGTTGGCTTGAGAGTTTGCAGGATTAGTTTTTTCACTGTGGCGTGACAATCGACCAGCGCTTTACGTGCGGTTGGCTGGCGTTCATCGGGTAGACAGAACAGGAAGACCTTTTGGTTTCTCGTCCATCTGACTGCAAAAGAAAGAAGCGCCCCTCATGTCTGATTCAATTTCACAACTTTCCGAAACTACCTTTGATGAAGAGGTCGGTTCTGCTGTTGAACCAGTTTTGGTTGATTTTTGGGCGGAATGGTGTGGCCCTTGCAAAATGATTGCTCCGGTTCTTGAGGAGCTTGCCGATGAACAGGTTGGTTCTTTGAAAATTGCCAAGGTGAATGTCGATGATGCTCCTGGTTTGGCACAGCGTTTTGAGGTCATGAGCATCCCTACTTTAATTCTTTTTAAAGATGGCCAGCCAGTAAAACGTATTGTCGGTGCCAAGGGTAAACCTGCTCTTCTTGCTGAATTATCTGAATTTATTTAATCTGGGCTTTTCTCAGGTCTAGACTGCGCTCCGTGAAGGAGTGCTGCCATGGCTGATCACAACCCCCAGCACGAGGCGTTTCTTAGTGTTGGCTCTTCTGGTGACTTAGTGCGAGACCTCCACCATCGTTTGTCTTTGGCTGGTTTTGAGGTGTTGGGCGATGAGGTCACAGCTTTTTCTTTTTCTTCGGTAACTGAGGCGCAGGTAAGAGTTTTTCAATCAACCCGCCGGTTGATGGAAGATGGGATTGTTGGTCCTCAAACTTTGGCCGCGTTAGTTGAAGCCAGTTTTCAGTTGGGTGACCGTCATTTGTATTTACATGTCCCGATGATGCGGGGCGATGATGTTGCGGATCTTCAGTTGCGTCTTGGTGTGTTGGGCTTTGATGCCGGGCGTGTTGACGGTATTTTTGGGCCGGACACTTCGCGTTCTTTATTAGATTTTCAGCGTAATATTGGGCTTCCTTCAGATGGTATTACTGGGGTTAGTACTGTGCAAGAGTTACACCAGTTAGCTGGTCGATCTGCTGGTTCGACTCCGGTGGTTCAGGTGCGTGAGTTGGAGCGTTTACGTCAGCGGCGCATTGGTTTAGATGGCCGACGTATTGCTTTAGGTCAGTTTGGTGCCTGTGGAGCCCTAGCAACCGCTATTACTCGGTCGTTAAGGGCTTTGGGGGCCAATGTGTTACTGCTTGATCATCCTGAGGAAAGCAATCAGGCAGAAATTGCTAATCGTTTTGAGGCTGAACTCTATTTAGGGCTCCGTGTTAAGAATGATTCTCAAAGCTCGCTTGCTTTTTTTGCCACGGAAGGTTTTCATAGTGAGGGAGGCCGCCAACTTGCCAGTTTTTGTGCCACAAATTTGACACCACTTAATCAGGCCGAGCCCAAGCTTCACGGCATGCGACTTCCCGCTTTACGCCGCACTCGAATGCCTGCGGTTCTTTGCCTTTTGGGGCCACCGTCCTTGGTAGTTCAATCCACCGCAGAATTAGCAGAAGCCTTTTCGTTGGCCATCACTACCTGGATGACCAACCCTGAAGAAACTCCTTAAAAAGAGTTCTCTCCGTTTATAAGGTTAAATAAGCGGGATAAGTCATCTTTGTCGGCGAAGGTAACCATGATTCGCCCACGCCCGCCCTTTGTGCTCACCGCCACCTTGGTGGATAAACGATCGCTTAACACGCGTTCTACTTCTAAAACACCTACATCTTTCAAAACTTGTGGTTTTTCTGAAGGGGGGCGAACTATTTCATGATCATTGAGGTCATTTACGAGTTTTTCTGTTTGTCGCACCGAGAGTTCTTCATCGATTATTCGTTGAGCAAGGGTGTTCTGCGCTTGCTGGTCGTCAATACCTAAAAGTGCTCTGCCGTGACCAGCGGAGATCTGACCTTGGCGCACCATTTCTTGCTGAGCGGGGCGTAAATGCAGCAATCGGAGAGCATTTGCCACCGTAGGCCGCCCTTTTCCTACTCGATCAGCCACTTCTTGTTGGGTGAAACCAAATTCTTCCATAAGCCGAGAAAAAGCCTGGGCTTCTTCAATGGCGTTTAAGTCATCTCGCTGGAGGTTTTCTACTACCGCTTGTTCAAAAGAAGCTTGGTCATCTACTTGACGCACCAAAGCAGGTATTTGAAAAAGTCCTGCTTCTTGAGCAGCCCGCAATCGTCGCTCACCGGCTACCACTTCGTAACCAAAAGATGTGGAACGTACTAAAATTGGCTGAAGTATACCGTGAGTTCGTACGGATTCGACAAGTTGCTGCTGTTTTTTATCGTCGAACCTTGTGCGCGGTTGTAAAGGGTTTGCTACGACCTCTGATAGGGGAAGCCAAGCGAACCTTTCTTCTTCTTCACTTATTTCTTTCTCTTGCGGTTCGCTTCCTGGAATAAGAGCAGAGAGGCCTCGCCCCAGCCCACTTTGACGGGTCATGACAAAATCTCCCTTGCGAGTTGTCGGTAAGCCACCGCACCTCGTGCGGTGGGGTCAAATACGGTTATTGGTTGGCCATAAGACGGTGCTTCAGACAAACGAACAGTTCGAGGAATTATTTGCCGACACACTCGATCACCAAAGTGTACACGCACCTCGTGCGCTACCTGTTCAGAAAGTTTGGTTCTTGCGTCGTACATCACCAGAACAATAGTAGAAACTTCTAATGTTGGGTTCAGGTTTTCTCGTACTAACTCCACGTTGCTCATTAGTTGCCCGAGGCCTTCTAATGCATAGTATTCGCATTGAATAGGCACCAATACTTCATTGGCAACCACAAAAGCATTTACCGTAAGGAGGCCCAGGGCCGGCGGGCAATCAATTAAAATCATGTCGTACCGATGTTCGACGCTGGCCAGGGCTCGCTCTAGGCGGTGTTCGCGGCTAAACGCCGTTACCAATTCAATTTCTGCCCCTGCAAGGGCAATATTTGAGGGCAACAGATCGAGGCCGTCTACTTCGGTGGCCAATACTGTGCCTTCTGTGGTTGCTGTTTGCGAAAGGACGTCATAAACAGAGTGGTCAAGCTCTCGCGGAGAAAATCCTAGCCCAGTGGTAGTGTTTGCTTGTGGATCGAGGTCAACAACAAGTACTTTCTTTCCTTGTTCTGCCATTGCTGCCCCAAGGTTTATGGTGGTAGTGGTTTTCCCTACCCCGCCTTTTTGGTTCGCGATGGCGATTACCCGGCGGCCTTGCCCTGGTGATTCGGTGAATTCATTCATCTTGGACATCCTGCCCGGTATTTAAGCAAAATGCAAGTCAATGTTTCACGTGAAACACAAAAACCAAGATTCTTTCTAAAAAGGGGTGTTTCACGTGAAACACCCCTTAAAACAGTGGGTCTCCTGTTTGTCGAGAAAAACGACGAGGAAACCGTTTTTCTGCTTTATCCAGAGAAGTTAGCGCCTGATAACCGGCGCGCCCGTTGTGCCACTGTGTTAACGGGGCCAAACCGAGTTGTTTAAGTTCTTCTTCTGGCCACCGAAAGACGTTATCTGGTGGCTCACTAACCACCAAATACCCTCCGCGGGCAAGAAGGGGGCCGCCGCATTCTGCAGTTGATGCTGGGGAAGCAAAACTGCGTGCCGTCACAAGTTTTGCCTGCCCTCTTTGTGGGCCGTGAGCAAAATCAACTGCATCTGCTTCCTTTACTTCCACCCGACCTTCTAAAGAAAGCTCACGAACCGCCCAAGTAAGAAACTGGCAGCGCCGATTCCCGCGATCAACAAATATCCACCGGCATGGGGTGAGCGCGGCCAAAATTAACCCTGGGACCCCACCTCCTGTACCCAAGTCAACCGCTAAGCAATCTTTGGTAAGGGGAAGTGGGTGGGTCGCTAAAAAGCCCAAAAAGCCCGCGCTATGCGCGGGCCCTTCGGTGGCCGCCATCGGGGTTAAATACCCTTCAACAACCGCTGCATCAAGTACTTGATTAATGCAGTTTTCGACTTCTTCAGTTAGTGGCAACTTGAATAACCACTCGACGGTTCATGTCGGACCCTTGTGAAAGGGTTTCCAGACCATCAATGTCTGACACCGTGTTGTGCACAATGCGGCGATCAGCAGAACCCATTGGTTCAAGGGATCGTGCCCCTCCGTCGGCCAAAACTGCTTCTGCTTGAGTTCGCGTGAACTCTTCAAGAAACGACTGACGGCGGGCTCGATAACCACCAATGTCCACAATCATGGAGCCACTGGCGGCACCATCAGAGCGGCGTTGGATAATGGTTCGGGCAAGCTCTGTAATGGCACGCACCGTATCGCCTTGTTGGCCAATAGCTAAGCCAAGGTTTAAACCATGGGCTTCTACCGTGAGGTGATCTTCATCGATCGTGCTCACTACGTTTGCATCAAGACCCATTTCACTAAGCAGGCCTCCCACAAAATCTTCAGTTATTTCTGCCTGTGTAGGCAAGTCCATTTTTTCCACGTCTGCCTTCTCCTTCGCTGGTTGCCGATCTTTTTGTCGGTTTCGCTGATTTTTTGGCTTGTCTTCGGTCTTCGGTTTTTCTGCCTTATCAGGTTGCTCAGTTTTCTCTGATTTTTTCTTTGCCTGATCACCCTGGTTGTTTTTCCGACCCTTATTGTCGGTTTTTTCATTTTTCCCACGGCTATTTGAGTTACGGTTCCGATCTCGCCGGTTCCGATCTCGGCGTTCTGTCTTAGGACGCGGGGTTGTGGGTCGCACGCGCGCCTTTAAACGGGCTTCTGTCTTTTTTAGGCCAAACATTGATTTTGACGGTTCAATCAGTACTTCTACTTCAAGTTCGTCCTCGGCTACGCCAAGTCGATCTAATGCGAAGTCTTTTGCTTCATCAATGGTGGCCCCGGTGGTTTCAATCCATTCCACGGGTTACTTCCTTTTCTTTTTGTTCTTTTTTCGGTGAGAACCACCAGGTTGTGCCGTCCCAGAAGGGGTAGTCCGGCCTCCGCCCTTGCGGGCTGATGGTGGTTTTTGGTCATTTTCTTCGTTTTGTTCCGCATCTTTCTGGCGGCCAAAACGGCGACGTTTCACCTTCGGATCAGTATCTTTTTGCTTTTCTGAAGGTATCTGTCGCTTCTCATTCTTATTTTGAGAACTATTCTTATTATTGCCAGCCGTGGTTCGATTTCTTTTAACAGCCGAACCTTGGCTTACTATTGGCTCGCTGTTACTTGAGTTTTTCCCTTGTTTCTGGGAGTTATTTGGCTTCTTTCCTGCTTTTTCTACTTTGGCTGAAGCATTTGGCTCTGGCTGCACCACCACCGGTTTATCTTGCCCTGGCCCGTACAAGGTCCGCGTAATGTACGACTGTTGAGCAATCCGGTATATGTTTGAGATCACAAAATAAAGCACCAGGGCCGCATCGAGGCTGTAAGAAATCATCGGAAGGAAAAACGGCATCACCTTCATGATCATTTGCTGCTGCGGGTTCACCGCCTGGCCAGTACTTCGGCCTCGAATCTGTTTTTGTTGATACCACGAGCTCACAAAAACCAGAAGCATCAACACCAGGTAAGGCACCATCGACATCAACGACTCGCTCAAAGCATCGCTGGCCGACCGCGAAAGATCAAAACCTAAGAAAATCATTTCCGTGGTATTACTGAGATCTTCAAAAAGTTTTGACCCAGAAGAAATGTAATCCGGGAAGAAAACCGATGGTTCGTCTAGTACTCCGGTAGCAGTTTTCCCTGAAGCTAAACGACCGGCAATCCAGCCTGCGCTCTCACCAACGTCTGAAAGACGCCGGGTTAACCCCCGTAAAACGTTGTAAAGAACAATGAAAACCGGCATTTGGATAAACATTGGAAGGCACCCACCCATGGGGTTGATGCCATTGGCCTGATAAAAGGCCATCATTTCCTTGTTCATCTTTTCTCGGTCGCCCTTGTACCGGTTTTGAATTTTCTTCATTTCCGGCTGCATGTGCTGCATTTTGATCATCGACCGCGTCCCTTTAAGGGTCAACGGGGTAACCACCACCATGACCACCATGGTGAGCAGCACAATGGACAAACCATAAGACGGGACAAGTTCGTAAAACCAGGCCAACAACGAGGCAATTAAGTCAAACATCAGCGAACCTCTTCAGATAAACAAGAATGAGTAAGAACAGTACGGGTGGGCTGAGTTGGTGACGGTACAGGGTCCCAACCACTTTTTCCCCAAGGGTTACAGCGCCCAATACGACGAATCATCAACCAAGACCCCTTACTTGCGCCATGTTGTTCAAGAGCATCAAGTGCATAGTTTGAACAAGAAGGAACAAAACGGCACGGTGATGGCCGGCCGGCCCCAAGGCGTTGATAGCCGCGGACCACAAAATGAATGCTTTTTGCAAAAACCCCCAGTTCAGAGCCCATTTTTGCCGTCATGAGCGTGCCTTTAGGTCACTCAACATGGTTTGTGTCCAGTCTTTTAATTCAGTAAAAGTCGCTTGGGACGCTGCTGGTTGCACGCGAATCAAATAATCTCCGCAAGGGAGTAACGACTCGGAAGAAGAAAGGTCAGTCATAATGGAGCGCAAGCGGCGACGGGTACGGTTTCGGATCACGGCGTTTCCTACCGAACGCCCAATGGCATAACCAACACGAGTAGACCTTGGGGTGCTCACTGAAGCCAAAAACTGCAGTTGGAGCGGGCCACTTCGTGCACGTTGTCCATGGCGGCGGAGGGCATCAAAATCGCCCCGTGTTCCAAGCCGGCCAATCAAGCTGACAGGCGTGCGCGACCTTTGTGGCGGCGAGACTTGATAATTGACCGTCCAGCTCGAGTGCTCATACGGTGACGAAACCCATGTTTGCGCGCCCGGCGGCGAGTGTTGGGTTGAAAGGTACGTTTCATTTATAACTCCTGTCGGCTACTTGGTGTCATAAGAAGAAGGAGCACCAAGCAACAGCGATAGATTGAGGCCACCGGTGAGAATCTGACAAACCTGTCAGACTTAATGCTCGGGTGACATACGAGGCATCGCTAAAGGCTACGGGTATAAGACCACGCGCGCCAACCGGTAAACGAGGAAAGCCACATTGCCACAAAGTTATCCACAGGTCTACTTTTCCTCCTTTTGGATTTATCCGCGGCGCGGCAGTTGTTTAAAAACGCTTCTTTAGCCCCTGCGGTTACGCGCGAAACATAGAATAAGCAGGACTTTTACTTTCCGAGATTTCCAGTTGCGCGCGATGCGGATTCTGATGCTACGTTGCCACGTCCATTCAAATTGGTGAGAGAGTACTTGTCTAAACCCCCCCAGGGTTTTTCTCTTTTTCCACAGGGTGATCCACAGTTGTGGAAAAGACGACAATGGAGTAGGACATTGAACGAAATAACAACCAAGGAAGAATCGGCCACCATATGGGCGGCTTGTTCTAAAGCAATTCAACTACAAGTCTCTGATGTGGTGTGGCAAATGAACTTTAAATCCACCACGGCACTTAACGTGACCGATGAAGAGTTAGTTGTTTCCGTACCAAGCACCGTGGTGCGTGACCGCATCGACGGCCGGTATCGAAAAATCGTTCAAGATGCTTTGACTGAACTCTCGGACGGAAAACTTAAGTTACGTTTCGAAGTAGTTACCGACAGCACCTTTTTAGACACTGATCCGGTTGCTCCTGTTACTAAAGAAACCACTTTTGTCCCCATCAACAAAACGCCGCAGCCAACTCAACAACAAAACACTCAACCCTCTTCCTCGGATGCATTTGGAAAACGATTAACTTTTGATGATTTTGTTGTTGGTACCTCAAATCGTTTTGCTGCGGCAGCCGCTCTTGCTGTAGCCGAAACCCCTGGCCGCAACTACAACCCTCTTTTTATCTACGGTGATGCAGGGTTGGGAAAAACACACCTTTTGCACGCCATAGCCAACTACGTGCGTGACCATTACCCCACCCATCGTGTTCGCTACGTTTCTTCTGAAGTTTTTATGAACCGCTTTGTTGAAGCTATTCGTAATAAAACTCTGCCTGAATTCAAGCAGTACTACCGCGAGATTGATGTTCTCTTAATTGATGACATTCAGTTCATGGAAGGAAAGCAAGGACTCCAAGAAGAGTTCTTCCACACTTTCAACAGTTTGCATCAAGCCAGTGGGCAAATCGTATTATCCAGCGACCGCCCACCAGATGCCATACCTACCCTTGAAGACCGCTTAAAGAGTCGTTTCAAAATGGGCCTCATCACCGATATTCAACCCCCCGACATAGAAACCCGGCTCGCTATCTTGCGTAAAAAAGCCGAAGACACTCCTTCGAAAGTAAAAATACCGGCAGAGGTTCTTCTCTTTATTGCAGAAAACATCACCGATAACATTCGAGAGCTTGAGGGTGCCCTTACTCGAGTAACTGCTTTCTCTAGTCTGAACGACGTGCAGTTAACTGAAGACATGGCCCGCACGGTGCTCCAAGACCTCATTACCGCAAATAAGCCTTTACGTATTACCCCAGATTTGATTCTTGAAAAAACAGTAGAAATGTATAGTTTCTCTCTTGATGAACTTACTGGCGGAAGCCGCCGGCGGCCTTTGGTTACCGCTCGACAGATCTCTATGTACGTCTTTAGAGACCTCACCGACTTAAGTTACCCAGCGATTGCCAAAGAGTTCGGTGGCCGTGACCACACCACAGTTATTCACGCCGTAGACAAAATAAGTAACCTCATGGCAGAGCGAAGAGAAATTTACGACCAGGTAACCACCCTTACCGCTGCCATAAAATCCCAGAAATAGGTGAGGACGAACTGTGGACAAACAACCAGTTCCCCACAGGCCCACCAGTGGCCTTTCTACATCTTGTGGACAATGGTGGATAAACGGTGTAAAAAGAAATACTCCACCACCTGCACGAATGTCCACTCATCCACAATCCACAGCACCTACTATCCCCACTATCCATGTTGAACCTTCCAAGGCGAAAGTGACGTACCTGTGAAGTTCCGTTGTGAACGAGATGTCCTCGACCATGCTTTTACTATTGCTCGGCAAGCAACCTCCACCAGAGGTGGTGCTTTGCAAGTGCTTTCAGGATTGCATTTAAATTTAATTGGTAATGATCTCACGGTTACCGGTACCGATAATGATCTCACCATTCAGGTGGCGGTTGACGTTGGTGGTCAAGAAGATGGCGCAACCGTGTTGCCAGCGAAACTGGCGTCAGACATTGTTCGTGCGTTAAGTAGCGGCCAGGTTGAGGTGACCATCGATGACGAGGGAGCTAATTTATCTTCCGGGCGTAGTGATTTTAATTTACGAACAATGCCCGCCGATGAGTTTCCTCGCTTAGAGCCGGCTAGCGGAGAAACGGTTACTTTAGATGCCTTTGGGGTAGCAGCTGCTCTTGATCAAGTAGTAACTGCAGCCAGTGGTGACGATTCTCGCCCAATTTTAACCGGGGTGTTGTTGGCGCCAGAAAACGATGGCCTCCGTTTTGTTGCTACCGATTCGTACCGTTTAGCGGTTCGTGATTTACCTGGTACTTCTGTTTTACAAACTGATCAAACGGTGCTGGTTCCGTCACGAGCGCTTGAAGCGGTCGGCAAACTTCTTTCTGACGCCGATGAACTCACCGTGTCTTTTGGTGAACATGATGCAACTTTTTGTGTGGGTGGCGTAAGCGTGTCAACGCGCTTGATTGAAGGGGAGTTCCCTAACTACCGGAACCTCATTCCTGAAGATCACCCCAATACGTTGGTTGTTGATCGAGGTGTTTTGACGAATGCTTTGCGCAGGGTTCGTTTGTTAGCGCAAGAAAACACCCCCGTGCGTTTAGAAATGTCTGCTGATGGCTTGGAGTTGATTGCCATTACCCAAGATGTGGGTCAGGCTCGCGAAACCATTGATGCAGAATATTCTGGGACAGATTTAGTGGTGGCTTTTAACCCGGCCTACCTTCTTGACGGGCTTGAAGTTTCTTCTGGCGCCGAGGTGCAATTAGAAACTATTGATTCATTAAAGCCAGCGGTATTGCGCAGTGTGGGCGATGAACAGTTTCTTTACCTGCTTATGCCAGTACGTGTGTCTTAATCTTTATGCCGGTACGACGGCTTTGGCTTACCGATTTTAGAAACCATCAAACGGCCGATCTTACTTTTAGTGAAGGCCTTACTGCCATTGTGGGTAACAACGGCCAAGGTAAAACCAACATTTTAGAAGGCTTGGCATGGTTGTCTTTAGCGGGTTCATTTCGTGGTGCCTCAACAGAAACCCTGGTTCGCAATGGGGAAAATCAGGCCATAGTGCGAGCAGAGGTAAGTGTTGGCGCCCGCATGGTGTTGTTAGAAGCAGAGTTGTCGCTAACCGGACGAAATAAAATTTTAGTGAACAGCAATCCGGTAAAGCGATCTCGTGATCTTTTGGGTTATTTGCGTACCACAGTCTTTGCTCCTGATGATTTACGATTAATTAAAAGTAGTCCTGGGGAGCGGCGTGAGTATTTGGACCAACTGCTTATAAATTTGCATCCCCGTAATTATGAACTCCGTACCACTTTGGACAAAGTATTACGACAAAGAAATACTTTGTTAAAACAAGCGAAAGGCCGAAACACCCCAGACGTGTTGAGCACGCTTGATGTTTGGGATGCCAAACTTGTTGAATCTGGTCAAGCGTTAGTAGACGCTCGACGTCTTCTGGTTGAACAACTCCAAGACCCCGTTTTTAATGTTTTGGCTGGGTTGCAGGGTGAGGGAGCGACGGGAACCCTGCATTACGAAGCGGCTTGGGCCACCCAAGGCCTTGCTGTTGCCTTAGAAGAATCACGTTCTGATGATCTTCGTCGAGGAGTGACCACGGTGGGGCCCCACCGTGATGATCTGGTTATTACTCTTTCTGGTATGCCGGCGCGAACGCAGGCTTCTCAAGGAGAACAACGATCATTGGCGCTCGCTTTGCGTTTGGGTGGCCACCAGGTGATTGCTGATGCGGTTGGGGTACATCCGGTAATTTTATTAGATGATGTTTTTTCTGAATTAGATGAAACTCGCTCAGCGGGGCTGGTTGCCTTGCTGCCCCAATGTCAAACCTTGGTAACTTCGGCGGGACAACTTCCTAAAGGCGTGGATGTTTCACAAGTCATCCAAATCGTTGAAGGAAAAATAAAATCGTGATACAAAGAAAAAGAGCTCCGACGCCACTTCGACAGAGTTTGGAACGTCTTATGGCTGATATGGGTGCACCAGAAATTGATGCCACCACAAACATCATCAAGGCGTGGCCTGACTTGATGGGCCCCGAGTTAGCTACTCGAGTTCAAGCGGTTGCGGTAAAAGGTTCTGTTTTGTTAGTGCGGGTAGAAGACCCTGCTTGGGCTAGTCAAATTACCTGGCTAGAAACGCAACTTTTAGAGCGAATAGAAGGCCTGGTTGGGCCGGGAAAAATCACTAAAGTTCAGGTTCGGGTGCGCCCAAACGAGCACCGTTAAACCTCCTTATTTCTGTTGATATTTTTTTAAAGAGTCGTGGCTTTTGCTCTTGATTATTGATCCCTATTTTGCGTGGTGAAGTGCTACACTTGGGGTGCTGTGTTCTTCTCCTCTGACCTGCGGTTTTGCTCCGCTAAACAACAAAAATTGTGGTTGGTTTACTTCGGGAAAACCACCTTTGGAGACAAGTAAAATGACGGAAACAGAGACCTCTTACAACGCTGCTGACATTACGGTTTTAGAAGGATTAGAAGCGGTTCGTAAACGACCCGGTATGTACATCGGGTCAACGGGCCCCTCGGGGCTTCACCACTTGGTTTGGGAAGTGGTAGATAACTCTGTTGACGAAGCCATGGCGGGGCACTGTTCAACAATTTTTGTGACCTTGTTACCTGATGGATCTTGCCGAGTTTCAGATGACGGCCGCGGGATACCAGTTGATAAACATCACCAATACGAAGACCTCACGGCTGCCGAAGTGGTGTTAACGGTGTTACATGCTGGCGGTAAGTTTGGCGGCGAAGGTTACAAAGTGTCGGGTGGCCTGCATGGGGTTGGTATTTCGGTAGTGAATGCGCTTTCTTCTCGTGTGGAAGTAGAAATTGATCGGCATGGGCGCCGCCATGCTATGACCTTTATTGACGGTGGGCAGTTAGATTCTCGTCTGGCGGATATTGGTGAAGCTCCCGATAACCGCACCGGCACTACCGTCACTTTTTGGCCCGATGATGAAATTTTCGAAGAAACAAAATTTCGTGCGCAGACGCTCTTAGAGCGTTTTCAGATGATGGCTTTTTTAAATCGTGGGCTAGAAATTTGTTTCCGCGATGAACGTGACGAGACTCCTAACGAAACGGTGTTCTGTTACGCCGGTGGTATTCGAGACTTTGTTGAGCACATCAACGCTTCTAAAGAATCATTGTTTTCAGTGGTTGGATATTTTGCACAAGAAGAAGAGGACCACGAAGTTGAGGTGGCCTTTCAGTGGAACACCGGGTTTAACACCGACGGACTGCATTCTTTTGCTAATGGCATCAACACCATTGAAGGGGGCATGCACGAAGAAGGGTTCCGTACCGCGTTAACCGGGGTAATGAATCGCTACGCCCGAGTGAAGGGTCTTTTGAAAGAAAAAGACGACAATCTTCAAGGCGAAGATATTCGAGAGGGTATGACCACCATTATTAGCGTGCGTCTTGGTGACCCTCAGTTTGAAGGGCAAACAAAATCAAAACTCGGCAACGTTGAAATACGCTCCCTGGTGCAAAAAGCAACCAATGAGCGTCTTGCAGAATGGTTAGAAGAACACCCATCAGAAGCAAAACGGGTGCTCCAAAAAGCTATTAATGCGCAACGGGCACGCATTGCTGCCCACGATGCGCGAAAGTCTGCTCGCCGAAAGTCTGCGCTTGATGGCGCTGGTATGCCTGACAAACTTAAAGACTGTTCTTCACGTGATCCGCGTGAGTCAGAACTCTTTATCGTGGAAGGCGATTCTGCCGGTGGGTCAGCGGTGCAGGCTCGTGACCCGCGCACCATGGCTATTTTGCCCATTCGCGGAAAAATTTTGAACGTGGAGCGAGCCCGCCCCGACAAGATGTTGAAAAACAATGAAGTGCAGACCCTTATTCAGGCCATCGGGGGAAGCTTTGGCGAAGAGTTCAACTTAGAAAAGATTCGTTATCACAAAGTAATTTTGTTGGCCGACGCTGATGTTGATGGCAGCCATATCCGTACCCTGTTGTTAACGTTTTTCTTCCGTCAGATGCGGCCTTTGGTGGAAGCCGGTCACATCTATATTGCGCAACCTCCGTTGTACTCCACGGTGGTGGGTAAAGAAAAGATTTATCTAAAAGACGATCATGCTAAAGACGCATTTTTGGTGGAGCACCCCAACCACAAAAGAGAGTTTCAAAGGTTGAAGGGTCTCGGTGAGATGGACTTCGACGAGTTGCGGGCCACCACTATGGATGCCACCAAACGCACCCTGCTGCAAGTAACGGTAGAAATGATGGCCATAGCTGACGAAATTTTTTCGACCCTGATGGGTGAAAATGTGGAGAGCCGGAAAAAGTTTATTCAGGCCAATGCGCACGACGTCCGCTTCTTGGATATTTAAGGGTCATTATGAGCGATACCAACGACACACCAACGGAAAACATACCGATGGGTACTATTGAGCCCATCGAAATTCAAGAAGAGATGGAACAATCTTTTCTGGATTACGCCATGTCGGTCATTGTTTCTCGTGCGCTCCCTGATGCGCGAGATGGTTTAAAGCCAGTGCATCGTCGAATTTTATGGGGCATGTACGACCTGGGGGCCCGCCCCGACCGACCAACGATGAAGTGCGCCAGAGTTACTGGCGAAGTCATGGGTAAATACCACCCGCATGGAGATTTAGCTATTTACGATGCGTTGGTGCGTATGGCGCAAAACTTTAGTTTGCGCCATCCGGTTATTCACCCTAAGGGAAACTTTGGTTACTCTCCCGACGATTCGGCGGCTGCCGCCCGTTACACCGAGTGCCGTTTGGACCCTATTGCTTTGGCGCTTCTTAACGGTATAGATGAAGACACTGTTGATTTTATAGATAACTATTCGGGTGAGTTCAGCGAGCCCAAGGTGTTGCCGGCGCGTTTTCCTAACTTGTTGGTAAACGGAAGTCAAGGCATCGCTGTGGGAATGGCCACCAACATTGCCCCCCATAACTTGGGTGAGGTTATTGATGCCACCATGCATCTTATTGATAACCCAGAGGCCACCCCGGATGATTTGATGCACTTCATGCCGGCTCCTGACTTTCCTACCGGCGCACTTATTTTGGGCCGAGCCGGAAGTCGAGATGCTTACCGCACCGGTAAGGGAAGTATTCGCATGCGGGCCCGTACAGAAATCGAAGAAGGTAAACGGACGAACCGTATTGTGGTGAGTGAGTTGCCTTATCAGGCCAGTCCGAACCAAATCATGGTCAAAATTCGTGACCTCGTTGATAGCCGTGAAATTGAAGGTATTTCCGATATCAACGACGAGTCGGCGCAAGGAAAAACCCGCATTGTTATTACCTTAAAACGGGATGCTCCGGCACTGGTTATTTTGAACAATCTGTTCAAGCGGACACCTTTGCAGACCACTTTTTCGGTGAACTCTGTGGCATTAGTTGATGGAGTGCCCCGTCTTTTGAACTTGCGGGAACTCTTGGTTGCTTATATTGAACATCAGGTGGAGGTTGTTACCCGCCGTTCGCAGTACCGGCTAGAAAAAGCTCGAGCTGAATCTCATATCACTGAAGGTTTAATCAAAGCATTAGATCAAATAGATCAAATCATTGCCTTCATCCGATCTTCTGAAGACCGTAGTCACGCCCGTGAGGGGTTAATGGGTGAGGATTTCGGTTTCACTGAAATTCAGGCGAATCATATTTTGGATATGCAGTTGGTGCGACTTACTCGTTTGGGCAGAACCAATTTAGAGGCACGTTTAGCTGAGCTTAAAATCACCATGGATGCCTTGGAAGCCATATTGGGTGACGAAGTACGACTTCGCGAGGTCATCAAGGAAGAAATGCAAGCAGTTCGTGAAGCCCACGCCACGCCACGAAAAAGCGAACTGATGGTTGATCCTGGGTCGCTTGATGTTGAAGATTTGATTGATGATGAAGAGCAAGTGTTCACCATGAGTGCCGGTGGGTATGTGAAGTTAATGTCTGCCGATGAATTCCGTACCCAGGGCCGCGGGGGCCGCGGGGTTGCGGGGGCGCGTCTTAAAGATGAAGATGTGGTTACTCACTTGTTACATACTTCTGCGCATGCATATTTATTGTTCTTTTCTACTCGGGGCAAGGTGTATCGCTTAAAAGCACATCAAGTGCCGGTAGCAAGCCGTACGGCACGCGGCACCGCCATTATTAACTTGCTGCCGTTAGAGGCAGAGGAACGCATTCAGGCAGTGATCGATACCAGAGATTACGAAACGCATCGCTTCTTGTTTTTTGCTACCCGAAGTGGTCGAGTAAAAAAGACGAAGTTCTCTGCTTATGACTCTTCGTTAAAAGCGGGCCTTATTGCTATCAAACTTAATGATGGCGACGAGTTGGTTGATGTCATGGCTACCAGCGGGAAAGATGATTTGTTGCTGGTGTCGCGGTCGGGCCAAACCTTACGCATGGACGAATCGGCAGTGCGCTCAATGGGCCGTACCGCTGCGGGGGTACGAGGCATGAAGTTCCGAGAAGGCGATGAGCTTTTGTCTTGTGCTGTGGTGAAGCCTGGGGCCACCGTTTTGCATTTGACCACGCAAGGGTTTGGTAAACGAACCAGCCTTGACGAGTTTTCCACCAAAGGACGGGGTGGGTTAGGGGTGCGAGGTATCGGGGTAACCGAAGAACGTGGCCAGGTAGCAGGGGCTGTGGTGGTGAATGAAGATGATGATATTTTTGCGGTGACCTCTGGTGGGGTGATTATTCGTATGTCGGTTTCAGATATTTCGCTCCAGGGAAGAAGCGCTACTGGGGTTCGGGTAATGAACCCCGATGATGGGCAGCATGTGGTGGCGTTGTCTCGGGTCCCTGCCGAAGACATGAGCGAAGACGAAGACACAGTTGAAGCTGAAAGCGAAACTGTCGATCTCGAAGAATAAGTTGTAAGCAACAAAACTTCCCCCCTGTATTCCAATTACTTGGAAACCAAGTGAGGAAATTATGTTGTCTAAAAAAGAACCGCTTAATGACCGAGGTCAGACTTTACCGTTAATGGCTTTGCTGGTTTTACTGGCGGTGGGTTTAGCGATCCTTGCTGCGGAGTTAGGTGCAGTAGCGGTGGAGCGTGCACAAGCCCGTACCGCAGCAGATGCTGCCGCCTTAGCAGCAGCAACTGACCGGGTTGATCCGGAAAAAGCAGCACAGTTAATGGCCACCAGTAATGGGGCAACCCTGGAGTCGTTTCGTCGGGATGGTTTTGAGGTGGTGATCGTGGTTCGTGTTGGTCGAGCCAGGGCCACCGCCAAGGCGCAAAGTGTGGCCAGTTTCATCCCTTAACGAGAGGGTTTTGAAAGACAAATGCTAGGCGACCGCGACCAACTGCTCTGATTCCTCTAGACTCACCGGTCGTGGAAGAAGAATCTGAACAAGCAGAAAACGAAGAAGTGGTTGACCCCACGACAGGGAGTGAAGAACTTCCTGAATTGGGCGGGCCAGCAACTACCGCAGCGCGCCTTGAAGACCTTTTTCAAAGCAGTGGAGATAAGCAATCAACAGAGTTTGAGCCCACGGGTGAAAACGAAAAAGAGGTTTTTGCAGAAGACCTCAGCCCAGCAAAGGGGCCTCGTTTTCGTAAATCAGAAAAAGATTCAAAACCTGAACGCATTACCGGGAGAGAGCGCGGTGGGTTTCGGGTTCGCCGGGTTCGCCGACTGTTGCGCCATATTGAGCCTTGGTCGGTACTTAAAATTGGGTTAATTTTTTACTTGTGTGTGTGGGGCATGACGGTGATTGCTACCTCTATGGTTTGGGGAGCAGCCAGCGACGCCGGAACCATTGAAAAAGTTGAGCACTTTATTGCCCAACTGTTTGCGTTAGAAGACTTTGCTTTTGACACGGAACAAATTTTCCGCATCTTTGTTTTGGGCGGTTTGGTTATGGTGGTGGGTGGCACAGCAACCACCGTGGTACTGGTGGTGGTCTTTAACCTGATCAGCGATTTGATGGGGGGTATTCGTTTTACCGTCATCGAAGAGGAGACTGCGGTGCGGCGAAGGAGGGTTCGTTCCGGTGACCGGGTGCTTCCTAAGCCAGGAATTAAGAAACAACCTCCCCCAACCGGGTAGCGACCGACCACTCGTCGGCGATACCGTTTTGTCACTGCGGGGCTATAGCTCAGTTGGTTAGAGCGCACCCCTGATAAGGGTGAGGTCGCTGGTTCAAATCCAGCTAGCCCCACGCAACCCGCAGAATTGGAGTAGGTCCGAGATCATGATGCGTACCATCCGAGGAGCTCTTGAGTCAATTATGGCTGCGGCTGCTGTGGCGAGTGTTTTTCGGGCTATTGGTATCACTCGTACTCCTCGCCAAACGGGCGGGTGGCGCCGTCTTGAAGGGCCGGATCTTCGCTGATGAGAGCTGCTGTTTTGGGGGCCGGAGCAGTGGGAGCACGGGTGGCTCGCCAGTTGCTGTCGGGGGGCTTAGTTGATCAAGTTGTGTTGCGTGACACTGATGCTGATCGTTTAGCTTGGGTTTCGCGTTCGCTAGGGGAACGACTCATTATTGAGCACGCGCCATTTCCGGCGTCGCTGGAAGCCGACGTGGTGGTGGTAGCGACCCCTGGGGGCACACAGTTACCGGCTTTGGTAGATGCTTTGGCGCATCAACGCCCGGTCATAACCACTGGCGATGGCTTGGCGGAAACCGTGTCAATGTTGAAATTGTCTCTTCAAGCAAAAGAAGCCGGAGTCTCGGTGGTTTTAGGCGCCGGGTTTGCTCCTGGTTTGAGTTGTGTGTTGGCGGCTCATGGGGCCACGTGGCTTGATCAGGTAGAAGAGATTCATATTGCGAAAGCAGGTACTGGTGGGCCGGCTTGTGCTTTGGTTCATCATCGGGCGTTGAGTCGGATTGCTTACGATTGGCGTCAAGGGCAGTGGGCGCGTAACCCGGGGGGTTCGGGCCGATCGTTGTGTTGGTTCCCTGAACCGGTAGGTCCACAGGATTGTTATCGAGCTGCTTTGGCTGGACCAGTGCTTTTACACCACGCCTTTCCGCAAGCAGAGTGGATTACCTCTCGGGTTTCTGCTACTCGTAGAGACCGTTTGACGGCTCCGTTGCCGATGTTGGCGCCTCCCCACTCAGAGGGTGGGCCAGGGGCGATACGGGTGGAACTACAGGGTAAACAAGATGGCGCACATAAGGCGGTGGTGTTGGGGGTTACTGAGCGTCCTGCGGTAGCGGCGGCCACGGTGGCGGCTACTGCTGCTGAGTGGGCGTTAACGGGTCGCCTGAAAAAGCGAGGGATGGCTGGTTTGGCTGAAATGGTTGAACCGGTGGCCTTTTTACATGATGTGCGAGAACGCGGGTTGGTGATTGAAGTTTTTGAAGGTGATCATGCGCCGACCTAAGGGTCTGTGGTGGTTTTTGGTGGTGGTTGCAGGGTGTAGCACTGGGGCGGTACAGGCGGTTCCTCCGGCGACGCTGGTAACAACAACAACGGTTATTCCTTCGACAACGGTGGTTGTGGATTTATCAGCAGTCGAAAAGGTAGATGGGTTAAGCCGAAACCACACACCGTTTGACGTGGATTACCCCACAGTTCCACCATCGGGAGGGGATCATTTTGATGTGTGGCACAACTGTGGTGTTTATTCGGTTGAGTTGCACGACGAAATGGTGGTCCACACCTTGGAACACGGCATGATTTGGGTGACTTACTTGCCGAGTTTGAGCGAAGAAAAGGTTTTGTCTTTGGCTGGGTTGTTTAGCAACAACGAAAGGTTGTTGATATCGCCGTATCCGGAGCAACCTGCGCCGGTGGTGGTTACTTCATGGGGTCGCCGTTTAGAGATTCAAGAAGTAGACGACCCACGAATTTTGGGCTTTGTTGAAGCTTTTACCGATGCGGAAGATTCCCCGGAGCCTGGAGTGTCTTGTACTGGTGGTTTGGGGGTGCCGCCAGATGAGCCGTTTGCGCCAGCGAAGCGTTCAGGAGTTAAGGGTTTTGATGATGGCTTGATGGAGGCTTGGGTTGGCCGCTACGGCGCTGCCACCTTCCGCGGTGATGTTTCCTGAAAAATCGGTGAAGAGACCGCCGGCTTCAGGGAAAATGGTCAGCATGGGGGCCACATCCCAGCGGTTAACCAACGGGTCAATCATGGCGTCGGCTCGTCCTGTGGCGACCAATACGTAGCCGTAGGCGTCGCCCCAGGTGCGCATAACGGTGCCGGTTTGGATGAATGGCTCCAGTTCGGTGACTGAAGGCCAGTAGTCCACGCCACTGGTAACTAAACAGGCGCCTTCGAGCGTGGTTTGGTTAGATACGTGCACTTGGGTTCCGTTGAGAAAGCACCCTTTTCCTCGGCCTGCGGAAATACATTCGCCGAGTCCGGGAATATTTATGACACCTACGGCGGGCCCATGCTGGTCTTCCATGGCTACGAGGTTTCCGTAGAGGGGTACGCCGCGTATGAAAGATTCGGTGCCGTCGATGGGGTCGAGGATCCAGGTGCGGCCGGAGGTTCCTTCGGTATCGGCTTCTTCTTCACCCACAATGGCGTCGTCGGGGAAGGCCTCGCTGATGCGTTGGCGTAAGAGTCGTTCAGCGCCTCGGTCGGTGGCCGTTACTGGGGTGCCATCTCCTTTGCCTTCAACGTCCAGGTCAGGGCTTTGGAAGGTTTCTAATGTGTAGGCCCCGGCTTCTTGAGCGATGGTAGTGGCGAAACTTAAAATCTCTGGGTCTACTGGCGGAAGGGCTAAAGTCATGATTACCTAGTCTAAAGGGTGCTGGTTGTCGGCAAGTTTAACGGGGGTAACAAATGCTTAAATCAATGGGCAGGGCGGTTATTTATGGCGCATTGGTGCTGGTTTTTGTGGGGTGCGGTGTTCAAAATGATGAAATTTTGAGCCGGGACGATTCTTCAGAGAATACGTTGGTCGACCAAAGAGATTCAACGTCGGACAGCGTTCAAGAAGAATTAGGCGAAGCAGGAGACACAGCAGCGGAGGGTCCGATGCAGTCTGGTGAAAACGAAGAGGACGGGTTTGATTCCGGTGAGGAGAGTGGCGGCGTTCTTGGAGGGGAAACTCTTGGGGATACTGGCTCAGACGGTTCTGAGTCATCTGGTGAGGAGAGTGGCGAAGAGGAAGGGATGCAAAAAACTCAAGATAGCGGAACGCCGTTGGACCCCGATAATGCGCCAAAGGGTGATGAGTTTACATTTACTCCTTTTGAGGCACGGGACCCTGAATTGGTCATAGATAACGGGATAGGTTATCTCTACACCACAAATATTTTCCCGTTTGGCCCGCCGATTAATGTCCCTATTTGGAAAACTACAGACTTTTCTGCATGGGAAGCTGTTGGTGATGGTTTAGAAAAAGTTGGGTCGTGGGCTGAGGATAGTTGGACTT
The DNA here is from genome assembly GCA_012959995.1 of Acidimicrobiia bacterium. Classification (NCBI taxonomy): domain Bacteria; kingdom Bacillati; phylum Actinomycetota; class Acidimicrobiia; species Acidimicrobiia bacterium. The sequence continues at coordinate 4,267 of DUCC01000034.1, read as the reverse complement.
GGGCGCCGGGGGTAATAAACGCAAGCAACAAATGGATTCTTTTTTATACGGCTCGAGTTCTTGGCACTACTGCAGATTCGGCGTACCCAGCGGGGGTTCAGTGTGTTGGTCTCGCTGTTGCTCCTGCGCCTACTGGACCTTTTATTGATCGAGGTTCGGATCCTTTTATTTGCCAAGAGTCACTGGGGGGGTCAATCGATCCTTCTCCTTTTCGTGATGATGATGGGTCTTTATGGATAGCTTGGAAGGCTGATACAAATGCACCCCACATAAACGGGACGGCATGTATTTTTTCTCAACGGCTAAACACCTCCGCTATGAGGCTTCTTGGGGAGTCAACAAACTTGTTGTGCCGGGATCAGGATTGGGAATGGCCGTTAATTGAGAATCCAGATTTTTTTCGTGATTCAGATGGGGATCTTTGGCTGTCTTATTCGGCTGGGTGGTGGGATAGTGCGTCATACAGCACAGGTATAGCCAGTTGTGCGTCGCCTTCTGGTCCTTGCGTAAAAGAAGGGCAGTGGTTGAGTTCAGGCGATGGGCTGGTTGGTCCTGGTGGGGTAACTTTTGTCTCGGATGGCGAAGATGACTATGTGGTTGTTTGTACTTGGGAAGGTGGCGCAGGGTTTGATGAAGGGGGAACAGGGGTAACGGGGGTTGTACAGATGGCTCGGGTTCTTGAACACATCCAAACTGAAAGAAGGGCGACTACGACACTAGATGGCAGTTGTTACACAGCACCTCCAGATTTTGTAGACATGAGTGAGGGGTTAGTTGCGGGTGAATGGAACCCACAACAAGTGAGGTCAGTGGCTGCGCTTCCTTCGCTCTCTCTTGAGATAACGAGGCGCGTGGGCCCGGTGGAAATTACGACTACCACAACCACCATGGTGAGCCGAGTTCAGCCTTTGATGCCGGTTCTTACCACGACTACCACAACCACCATGGTGAGCCGAGTTCAGCCTTTGATGCCGGTTCTTACCACGACGACCACGACCACTCCTTGGGGCTGGCTGGCTCCGGGGCTTGGGAGAAGGTAAACGCGAGAAACCCCGACCCGAGGGTATTCGGGCCGGGGTTTTGGGGTCCCGCGATTTAGGCTTGGATGGTTACTGGTGTGCCGAGGGGCAAAAGGTCGTTGAGTAAAAGGGCTACTTCGTTAGGAGTGCGGATGCATCCGTGTGAGGAGGCGGTGCCGATGGAGTCCTGTTGGTTGGTGCCATGGATACCTATTTGCCCGGGGCCACCGGCAAAAGATGACAGGGTGTCAGAGAAGGCGGAGAGTCCGAAGGCGACGGGTCCGTAGGCGCCACTTGGGTTGCCGGTGAGGAGTTTGTCGGTGAGGAAGAATTCGCCGGTAGGGCTGGGGTTTTCTTCGCTGCCGATCGCTACTGAGGTTTCGAGGACTACGTCTGGGCCATCGTTGACGGTGAGGGTGCGTTCTGATTGGTCAATGACGATGGTCAAGGTGACGGTGCGGAGTTCTATTTGGCTGGCGTGTACCCAACCGCTGGTTTCGTTAGGGCGAACCGGGAGGTCCACGTTGTACCAGTCGCCTTCTACTGTGTTGACAAGGAACACGGTGGTGGAGCCGTAGTCGGTGGTGTCTTCGAAGGTCCAGGCGGGGTCGGTGTCGCTGGGGTTGGCATAGGCCTCGACGGTGCCAATTGCTCGGGCTACATAAATTGGGTCGGGGACGAATGCGGTTTCTTCGACTGGTGCTTCGGTTGGGGTGGGTGCAGGTGTTTCGGTGGTCGACGGCGCCGGTGCCTCAGTGGTTGGTGCTGGTGCTTCGGTTGGGGTTGGTGCTGGTGCTTCGGTGGTCGACGGCGCCGGTGCCTCGGTGGTAACTGGCGACTCTTTGGGGCCTGTTTCTTCAGTGGCCGGGGTGCCTCCGCAAGCGGTAAGCGCCAGAGTGATGGTTAGGAGAAGTGCGGTGGTTTGGCGGGTTTTCATGGTTGGTCCTTTTGGTTGGTTGTTGTGTTCAAAGTGTTGAGTTGCCACGGGCGTAGTTCTGACAGGTTCGAAAAAGGCTTTTACGCGCTGGTGCCGGCAGCGGGAGCTGCCGGCACCAGGGTTGGGAGTATTTAGCCGGTGAAGAGCGGAGAGCCGACTACCGCTTCGTCTACTTCTGACTCTTTGACTTCGCCACTGTGGGTTTCGGTTGTCTCACCGTCTTCGGTTGTGTCACCACCATCGTCGCCACCATCGGTTGTGTCACCGCCATCGTCGCCATCGTCACCACCATCGTCGCCACCATCGGTTGTGTCACCGCCATCGTCGCCATCGTCGCCACCATCGTCGCCACCATCGTCGCCACCATCGTCGCCACCATCGTCGCCACCATCGTCGCCACCATCGTCGCCACCACCATCGTCGTCTCCGCAGGTAATTCCGAAGTGCTCAAACATCTCTGCGGGGATTGTTAGGTCATCCGCTGCTGAAGGGCTCGAATAAACAAAAAAGGCGGCAACCATATAAAGATCACCAGGAGGTGGGTAAAAGACATGAGTAAATGAGTCGCCAGGAAAAAACTGGTCAACATGAGTGGGGCTCGGCCCGGGAGCCAATAAAACGGTTAATCCCGTGGAATCAACCATGACGAGCTCTGCTCGTGCCCATCGTTCGTTGCCAGGTACTGGCGGCAAGTTATTTACTGATTTGACCGTGATGCTGGAACTTCCAGAACAATGGTTATCAATATCCGCATAAATAATTGTGTCGATTGACCCTGTAGGCATTGCTGAGGCGGTGTTGCTGACGATAAGTAGTGAGCTGGCAACAATGGCCAAAGCAGTAAGGGTGTGTATTAATTTTTTCATGAGGGTTTCCTTTTGTTAGTGCTTGGTGCTTCCAAGCTTCAAAAGGGAGATGGCTCAGAGTGAAAGATCTGACAGGCTCGAAAAAGTTTTTTACGCGCCGATGCCGGCAGCTGGTGCTGCCGGCATCGGGGGTTTGGGAGGGTTTAGCCAGTGAAGAGCGGCGAGCCGGGAACGGCTTCGTCTACTTCGGATTCTTCAATTTCTTCTGGAGTCTCTTCTGGAGTGTCCTCGGGAGTTTCTTCTGGAGTGTCCTCGGGCTTATCCTCTGGAGTTTCTTCTGGAGTGTCCTCTGGAGTGTTTCCGGGAGTAACGGGATCAGAATCCGGGCAATATTTGTGGATGGACCTGGTGAAGTCGGCACCTTCTCCCAAAGCGTCGTCAGCGTCGTAACTATGCTCTGCTACATAAACCGAGATAAGTGCTACGAAACTGCCAGCCGGAGCAGAAAAACCGTAACTGGCGTGGTCTCCTGGAGCAAGAAGTTCAAAATGGGTGGGTGCTCCAACGGGCTGCCAAGCTTCAACAATTCCGTCGATGTCAACATCAAAACTGGCGGCTACCCACCGGTTTGTGGTGGTGTTGTTTTCGATGCTTACTACGGCACCTGTGGGTTCACCCTCGCAGTGGCCATCAAGAGCAGTGATGAAGTTTACGTCAACTGAGCCGGTGACCACTGGAGCAGCGATAGGAATGTAGGGCTCGATGCTAATTGCTGAAACGGTTTGAGGGGTCATCATTAGCGACGAAGCTAAAACAACCATGACAGTAATAAGGTGGGTAAGTTTTTTCATGAGGGTTCCTTTTGTTAGTGCTTGGTGTTTCCAAGCTTCAAAAAGGGGATGACTTAGGGTGAAAAATCTGACAGGTTCAAAGAGGCTTTCCATTAGACGCGTAGATGCCGGCAGCATTAGCTGCCGGCATCTCAATAAGGGAAGGGATTAGCCGGTGAAGAGGGGGGACCCTTCGATGGCTTCGTCTACTTCGGACTCTTCAATTTCTTCTGGGGTTTCAGTTGGCTCTTCAACTTCTTCAGTGGTCTCGACGGGTTCGTCTGGGGTGCAGTCAACGCTGACCGTTTCTTGCCAAAAGGTTTCACCGTCGGCGGCCATTTCGGCGACAACGCTTTCTGCATCAGGTGGGTCAACTTCGAGGAGGCTGAGGTAGAAGGTCACGGTTGCTTGGTAGCTTCCAGGGAGGGCATCTTGGGTATAACTGAACCCTTCTCCTTCTTCAAATTTTCCAAAGTTTGGAGTTGAGCCGTCTGATGGTGCCCAACCAATGCCGTCGTTATCTTCCACACTTATAGCGACCCACCGATCGGCAGCAGTGAAGCCCTCACCGGTGTAGTTATTCATGAACGAAACGGTGAAGGTTCCGTCGTCGGCGTCGCAGTGGGTTTCAAAGTCACTGGTGAGTTCAATATCAAAACTTCCGAGGTCTACATC
>DUCC01000033.1 GCA_012959995.1 Acidimicrobiia bacterium | reverse complement strand
ATCAATGTGCCGAGGAGCAGTTAGATAGCGCTCCATGTAAATCTCATCACGCCCAAAGTAAGCCAACGATTCCCGTTGCGCAGACTCAATAGCTTCTTCAATCGATTCTTCGCTGGCCACCACCTTCATGCCGCGGCCGCCCCCGCCGTAAGCCGCTTTGATGGCTATGGGGTAACCGTGTTCTTGGCCAAAGGCCTGTACTTGCGCCGGGTCGGTAATGAAATCAGTAGTGCCGGGGACGCCTTGCACCCCAACATTTTCAGCGGCCAAACGGGCACTAATTTTGTCGCCCATAACCTCAATAGCTTCTGGCGGAGGGCCAATAAAGGTCACCCCACGATCGGTAATCGCCCGAGCAAAATCGGCGTTCTCCGAGAAAAACCCATACCCCGGATGAACTGCATCGGCGCCACTGCGCTCAATGATGGCCAAAATGGCTTCAGTATCTAAGTAAGTCTCGGCCGCCGTTTGCCCAGGCAGGGCATAAGCCTCATCGGCCAAACGAGTATGCAAAGCCTCACGGTCCAAATCTGAATACACGGCCACCGTAGCGATACCCATTTCTTGGCAGGCCCGAATGACTCGAACAGCAATTTCCCCACGGTTAGCGATCAAAACTTTGTTAAACATGCCCTAAGGTTGCCCGCATGAACGCCGACCTGCACCCTAAACCACTCACTTTGTCGTCCGAACAGCAAAAAAAGCTCGATGGCACTCGGTTTGGGTGTGTGGAAACTGTGCCCGAAACGGGCTCCACTAATGCCGATTTGTTGTTACGGACTGATGAAAAAGGTTTGGTGCTCACTGCGCAACACCAAACCGCAGGCCGCGGACGCTTAGACCGCACATGGGAAGCACCACCTGGCGCAAACCTCTTGTTTTCTGTGGTCGTGCAGTTGGTAGCACCACCCGAACGAACGCCGTTGGTGACCCCAGCCTTGGCCTTGGCTCTAGTCAATGCGCTTAAAGCTTTAGCCGTGGAGGCCCAGGTCAAATGGCCCAACGACGTGCTGCTAAGCGCCGGCGGCAAAGTGGCGGGCATTTTGGCCCAAGGCACCCCACACGATCCACAAACAGTGATCGTGGGCATGGGCTGCAACATCGGTTGGCCGCTGAACGATGATGGCCCACCCGGGGCAACCTCGCTGGCTGCAGTAAAAGTAAACAACATTGACCCTGCTGATTTGTTGGTACAGATACTGGTGGGTTTTGAGAAACAATTAAAAACGTTGGAAACCGCCAATGGGGACGAGTTGTTGCGGCAAGAGTTGCTGGAATGTTCCGCAACGATCGGCCAGCAAGTGAGCGTGGAGCAGTCAGTCGGTGACCTAACGGGCCGAGCCGTTGACTTTAAAACATCTGGGGAACTGGTGATAGAAAATGAGGAAGGCCGCCAAGTGATCTCAGTAGGTGACGTGGTTCACCTGCGGGCGCTTTAAGGGTCGAGCCGGTTCGCTAATACCTCGGCAAAAGCAGCGGCCGCCGCTTGGGTTTGTGAACCCGGAGCAAATGGAAGAACCAGATCATCAATGTGGCTAATGGCCTGCACGTCTCGCGTTGAAGAAGTCAAAAAAGCTTCCGAAGCAGAAGCCAATTCATCAGGGTGCAAGTCGCGCTCTTGGGCATCAGTAACCTCAAGAATCAGCGACCGGGTGATGCCGGCTAAACACCCCGAAGACAACGGGGGAGTAACCAGTTGGTCGTCTACCACCACAAAAAGGTTGGTGCCCGTGCCCTCACACACCAAGCCTGCCGTGTTCAAAAACAAGGCCTCGCTGCACTGGTTTTGATGGGCGGCATCGAGCGCCAAAACGTTTTCGGCATACGAAGTAGTTTTTAAGCCAACCAGGGCCCCGTGCTCGTTGCGACTCCAAGGGCACAGGTGGACTCTTGTGGTGGCTTCCCACCTATTGGCCACCTGAGTAGCCACAATCAACGTACCTGGGCCATCGCCACGAGACGAACCCAACGGCCCCGCCCCACTCGACCAAGTAATACGCAATAACCCCGCCACCGGGTCGGCATCCAAAACCGCCGCTATGGCGTCACGCACCTGACCAGCATCCGGCGGCAACAAACCCAAACCATCAGAAGAAAAACGTAGACGAGCCAAATGGCGGGTCAAAGCAAACGGAGTACCGTCAATCACCTGCAAGGTCTCAAACACCCCATCGCCCACCACAATGGCGTGGTCTAGCGCAGAGACAGTAGGAGTAGAACGGTCAACCAGTTGACCGTTAACCCAACAAGCGCCCGAAGAAAAATCAGTCATAACCCGAAGCGTAGACCCGCCGTCAAGGATCACGGTGTCACTGCTAACCTTTAGTGGTGCCCCGATCTTCTGCTGCCGGGCTGCGACGCTCGTGGCCACAACGAATCATCCTTGGCTTTAGCCTCTCTTTGGCTATTGGCCTCGTTTTTGCTTCAAGCCGCCTCACCGACTTTGACGAGGTCATTGGCAGCATCGTGCGCATTGAAGTAGGGGCCGGGGTGCTAGCCCCCGCACCAACTACCCCGGCTCAAGTGTCAGAATCTGGCGACGTATTGGTGCCGGTAGCGGCCGACCCCCAAGCCCCCCGAAACTTTTTGCTCATCGGCACCGACAGCGCTATTGGCCTCGACCCCGACGATCCGGCCGCTCAACGCGACCACCCCGAAGGGTTTGCTTTGGCCGACGTCATCATGTTGGCCCGGGTAGACCCCGGAATGGGCCGCATTCATTTGATTTCAATCCCCCGTGACCTTTACCTGCCTATCTACAGCGAGGGAGTGCCTCTTCGCGAAGAAAAATTGGCTTCCTCATTGATGGTAGGAGGGCTCGAACAAGGCGCCCCCACCTTGGTTGAAACCATCAGCACCAACTTCAACGTGCCCATTCACAACTTTGCGGTAGTGGACTTTTACGGCTTTGAACAGATCGTTGACCTGGTCGGCGGGGTAAACATGTGCTTCGAGACCGCCATGCGTGACCCCGCCTCACAATTTTTTATGAACACCGCAGGCTGCCATACCCTCGACGGCCCCACCGCTTTGGCTTATGTTCGCAGTCGTAAAATGGAAGCTTTAGTTGATGGTTGGTGGCGCCGAGTAGGAGCTTCAAACGACATGGAGCGCAACCAACGCCAACAAGACTTCATGATTTTGATGTTAGAAAAAATGGTTGACCAAGACATCAGCACCTTGTTGACCAACACCGACCTGATTGAAACCGCTGCCGGCATGGTGGTTTTTGATGAGCGCATCACGCTGGGTGAGCTAATGGACCTCGGTCAATCTTTTGTTGACATTGAACCTGATCATGTGATTCAACACGTATTACCGGTTACCGACGGATGGGCCGGGGAGATCTCGGTGCTCAAACTCACCAGCGAAAGCCAAGTTGCTTTCGAAGTGTTTCGTGGTGAAACGGTAAATAATCAAGAAGTGCCGGTACTTCTCGTTGATGCCCGTGGCGACAGCGCCGCCGCCACCGTCGAAGGTGACTTGGCTATCTTAGGTTTTGCGGTAGAAACGGTGGTCGGAGACCTACAAGACGAAACGACTATTCGAGTGGCTCCTGAGTACTTTGCTCAAGGCGTTTTGGTGGCTCGTTATATTGAGCCCACCCCAAGATTTATTTACGTCGATGACTTTGGCGGCACCGTTGAGTTGACCCTTGGTGCTGACTTTGCCGCCTACCGCTGGCCACCCGCAACATTAGAAGAAGTTGAAACGGTGGCTCGAGTGGGTCTCGGCAACGACTAGCGGACGGTTCGCCAAGGTGGGGTAGTGCGCGGGTTGTCGGACAAAGAAAAGTTGGTGTCTTCCCACGTCAAGTTGGGCGAGTAAGCCGGGTCGTCAGCAAAACTGTCGGCCCAGCGCTGTTGCAGCAAACCGGCTTCGCGGGCCAAACGGTCACCTTCTTTGGGGTGCTCGTCGTAGCCTCGGCTTACTGACTCATGATGAATCAATTCAGCGTAAGGGGTCCACATAACCTGATGGCCGACTTGGCGTACCTGCAAGCAATAGTCCACATCGTTATAAGCCACGGCAAAAGCCTCGTCCATGCCGCCCAACTCGGTCCAAAGACTTTTCGGGGTGACCAAACAAGCCCCAGTAACCGCCGCTACCCGATGAGCGGTCGCCAGTCGATTGCGGTAACCAAAATTCTCTGGCGGAAAGTGCTTGTGGCCGTGGCCGTACAAACTGCCCAAATTGGGGTGCAAACCAGCGTGCTGCACCGTGCCGTCCGGGTAGCGCAGCATCGGCCCCACCGCACCAACTTCTGGCCGGCTTACTTGCGCTACCAACTCGGTTAACCACCCCGGGTGGGTTACCTCGGTGTCGTTGTTGAGCAAACAAAGCACCTCGCCTTTGGCTGCTTGAGCAGCCAAATTATTCATGGCAGCAAAATTGAAAGGCCCAGAGAACTGCAACACCTGAGTATTTGGCCGCTCTGCGGATTGAGCCAAAATCTTTTGGGCCGCCGCCTCGGTGCTTTGATGGTCCACCAAAATGATCTCAATGTTGGGGTATTCGGTGTGCTGATACAGGCCGGTAAGGCAACGCTCGAGCAAAGCCGCTCGATCTTTGGTGGGGATGAGTACCGACACCAAGGGAGCGGGTTGGGGGAGCGGCCATTGAACGTGTCGGGTGCCAGAAGTAAGGCCAGGTAACACCTTGGCCTGCGGGCAAGCCTGCTCAAGATGCTGGGCCACCACCTGGTCAAGCTCATGCGCTTGAGAACCGACTGAAGTAACCAGAGGAAAAGGAACCTGAGCCACCGAAGCTTCGCCATGGGCAGCTACTACCTTGAGAGCCAGGTCGGTTGGCGTAGCCCAAACGTCGCTAACCACCGGGCCTACCTCTAGCGCAACGGCACGCCGCACCGCCACCAAAGGGCCCGCCCCCTCGCCTTCTAAAATAAGATCAAGGTTCCACGGTGGGTTGGCCCAGATACTGGTTGCTTGGCCGTCGGTTTCGTAGCAACCATCGGCCACCAACAAGTGGACCTCTGGGTTCTGAGCAGCCTGGCTTAAAGCAAAAACGCTGGCCGGGTGAAAACGTTGAGCCGGGTTAGTCAGCACCACCCAATCGCCATTTGCGGCCGCTAAGCCTTTATTGGGGTCGTCAACCACCAAAACCTCTGGGTCGACCCCCAACTGGTTTTGCAAACTCGTGATAACCACTGACGGGTCACCCTCACCCGTAACAATGAAAGAAAAACTTGGCCCCGCAACAGGCGTCGCTTCGAGAGCCAACTGTTCGGCTTCGGTTAAGGTCATAAAGCGTCGCATCCACCCCTCTGGGGTTAACACACTGCTGGAAGTTGAAGCCGCCTGTGGAGCACGGTGATAGCGAGCGGTTAAGCGCTGCCCGATGCTAGAAAAATCACGGGCCCGCAACATGATGCCCAACGTACGTAAATTGCGGCGGCGAATGCCCAAACGCCGTATATCGGCCGTCACGGCCTGAGCCACCCGCCAGCGGGCCGCCCAAGGCGATGAGGGGGCCAGAGAAACATGCACCTCTGAAAGCGCTAAACCCGAAACTTCAAGATGGCCGGCTTCAGCAGGACGCAAAAGAATCTGATCAAAACCTTGGCCGCTCTTTCTCAAACGAAAACGTTGGCCGCTCGCCGCAAGCAAAGAAACCCCGACAACTTGCGGATCAGCCGAAACCACCGAAACCTTTAACCGGACCCACCCAACCGGGGCATCGGGCAGGTCAATAGCCACCAAGTCAACCGACGGAACACAAGGAACGGTCACCTCGGTCGCTTTGGGCCCCAGAGGCCGCCATTCATGTCTCAGCACACCAGAAGGGTACCGGGCTGAGACACCACGTTTTGGTACACCGGCCAGCGCAGCCAAACCCGCTACCGTAAAGGGTGATGCCTGCCACCCAAACCATTGCCGTGAACTTGTTATCGGTGGTACCCGGCCGTGTGGGAGGCGCCGAAGAATACGCCGTACGAGTACTGTCGGCTTACGCCCAACACGGGCCGGCAGACATTCGCCCGGTGCTTTACGTGCTCGACGGATTCCAAACCGCTCACCCCGAACTTGTCGGGTCTTTCGAAATCGAGGTTTGCCCAGTTAATGGCTACTCGCGGGGCCGTCGAGTGCTGGCCGAATCAACCTGGTTAGCGAGGCGAGCCACCGGGGCGGTTCATCACTTTGGGGGGAGGCTTCCCTGGCGCACCGGCCGGCCCACTGCGGTAACCATCCACGACCTCCAACCGCTCGACCACCCGGAGCGTTTCTCAACAACTAAGGCGGCCTACCTTTCATGGGCGCTTCCGCGGTCAATTCGACGAGCCGACGTCGTAGTAGGGGTAAGCGACCGAGTAACTCAACGCTTGAGCGAAGGGTTCCCCATAGACCCGCAAAAAATAGTCACCGTGTCATCTGGGGTGCCCGAAGTGGCCGAGCAACCTGCTGTTTCAACAGGCCCTCCTACCATTTTGTACCCCGCCGCTACTTACCCACACAAAAACCACTTGGTACTTATTGACGCCTTTAACCAGTTGGCAGAGCGCCACCCCGAGGTTCGGTTGGTGCTCACCGGGGGAGCAGGTCGGGCCGAGGCCCAAGTGATAGACGCCGTAGCCAACTCGCCCCACACCGACCGCATAGACCGCCTCGGGCGCGTGTCAGAAAACGAATTGGTTGAGCGCATGGCTGCGGCCACTGTGCTGGCTTTTCCCTCTTCTTACGAAGGGTTTGGCCTTCCGGTGCTCGAAGCCATGGCCATGGGGGTGCCCGTAGTAGCCGGCGCCGGCACCCCAGCCGCCGACCTCGTAAACGACCCTGCACTTTTAGCCGACCCCAACGATGTCGCCACTTGGGTACAGGCTCTAGATCGTTTGGTTAGCGATCCCGATAGTTGCTACCAAGCGGCCCAAAAAGGGCTAGCCCGAGCCCAAGCCCACCGGTGGGAGTACTCCGCGGCGCAACTTGAGCAGGCTTGGCGTTTACTGATAGCCGAAATTTAAGCCATGCGTCTTTTAGTTATTGCCCCCCACCTGGCCCCCGATACCGCCCCCACCGGGGTGGTGGTTTCAGCCTTAGTGACCGAAATGGCGGCCGCCGGGCACCAAGTACACGTGGTGACCTCGCTGCCGTGGTACAAAAAACACGCCGTAGACCCCGACTGGAAAGGCCGCGGTTGGCGGCAACACGGCGAGTTTGCTGGTGCCACCGTGACCCGGTGCTACCCGTTTCCGTCGGCCAAAAGTAATTTACTGGGTCGAGCCATGGGTTTTATCGGCTTCACCCTGCTGGCCACCTTGGCCTCGGTCTTTACCCGAAAACGGTTCGATGCAGTGCTGGCAGTTTCGCCGCCCTTAACTTTGGGCCTGGCCGGATGGGTAGCGGCCCGCCGCCACCGATGCCCGCTGATTTTTAATATCCAAGATGTGTTCCCCGATGTAGCGATAGAAGTAGGGGCGCTGACCTCAAAACCTGCCATACGTTTTTTTAAGGGCCTTGAACGTTTCTGCTACCGCCGAGCCCAAACAGTGGCCGTGCTTTCTGACGATTTGGCCGCCAACGTGGCCGCCAAGGTGGGCACTGGTGGTCCGCCGGTGGCGGTCATCCCCAATTTTGTCGACACCACGGCTATCACCCCCCAAGACCGAGTCACTGATTACCGCACCGAACACGGGCTCGGGGAGCGCACCGTAGTCATGTACGCCGGCAACCTTGGGCACTCACAATCGTTGAACCTGATGGTAGAAACCGCCCGCCGCCACCAAAACCGTAGCGACGTGATCTACGTAATAAACGGCGACGGGGTGGCTGCCGCTGAGTTAAAAGCGGCCGCCGCAAGTTTGCCCAACCTGGTCATGGTGGGCTACCAAAGCGCTGACCGTTTGAGCGAAGTATTAGCCAGCGCCGACCTGCACCTGATTCTCTTGCGCAAAGGCTTAGGGGCCTCGAGCGTGCCTTCAAAAATGTATTCCATACTGGCCGCCGGGCGCCCAATAGTGGCCAGCATCGACCCCGACTCTGAAGTAACCCGGGTACTGGGTGAAGTACAAGCCGGGCTAAGCGTGCCCCCCGAGGACCCTGAAGCTTTTGTCGCCGCCGTGGAACAACTGCTCGACGACCCTCAGTTGCGTCAAGAAATGGGTCAAGCGGGACGCAACTGGGTAAAACAATGGCCCACCGCTACCCAAATTGCACAAAAGTACCAAGAACTTGCCAAAGGGCTCGCTAAAGGGTGAACCCTGCTTTAGCGCCGATAACGTAACGCTCTATGGCACGTGGAGAATCAGGTAAAAAAGTAGCCCGCGCAGCGCGGCTTGGCGGAACCAGCGGAACCGGTGAACGGAAAGCCTTCGGCTACCCCGTGGCGTTGGCCCTCGTGGTCATTCTTGGGGTATCCCTAGTGAGTTGGTCACGGGTAACCCGTGAAGCCTCCGCCGCCCCCCGGGTAGGCGACCACTGGCACTCCATCTACGACATTTACGTCTGCGACACCTACCGGGCCAAGATTCTGAACGAAAACGACCCCAACGGTATTCACACCCACGCCGACGGACTACTGCACATTCACCCCTTCAACTCAGAAGCCTCCGGCGATAAAGCCAACTTGGGCGAATTCTTCGGGTCATACGGTGGCTTTATCGACGACACCTCTCTACAACTTGACACCGGTGAAATTATTACCGAAGGTGCGGATTGCGGTGGTCAACCCACGGTGTTAAAGATTGCCCGCTTCGACAGCCAAGACCGCGAACGTGACCCAGAAATCATTACCGAAGACTTGACCAACGTGCGTTTCTTAAAAAACTTTGAAGCCTTCACCATTGCTTTTGTGCCGGCCGACGTAGACCCACCATTGCCACGAGCCGAGCGGTTCACCTTCCTCGAATCAGTAGACCCTCGGGCCATTGACTCAGGCAACGCACCGGTGGAGACCACCACCACGCTGGCTGAGTAGTTCGCCGTGCAGGCGCTGGTACTCGTCGGTGGCTTCGGCACCCGACTGCGACCGCTTACCCTGAACACACCGAAACAAATGCTGCCCATTGTGGGCAAACCCATGATTGAACACGTGGTTGAGCATTTGGCAGCACACGGAGTAACCGAAGTAGTGCTCTCTTTAGGGTTCGCCCCCGAGGCGTTTCAAGAGGCCTACCCCGATGGCGTGTGCGCTGGCCTGCCGCTGCACTACGCCATCGAACCTGAGCCCCTAGACACCGCCGGTGCGGTACGTTTTGCCGCCTTAGACGCCGGTATTGATGACACCTTTTTGGTGCTCAACGGTGACGTGCTCACTGGGTTAGATGTTTCTGCGTTGGTAGAACGCCACCAAGGTTTTAGTGCCCAAGCCACCCTGCACCTCACCCCGGTAGACGACCCCTCCCGCTACGGCGTGGTGTCCACCGACGCTGATGGTCGAGTGCTGGGCTTCGTAGAAAAACCTGCCCCCGGGACCGCCCCCACCAACTGGATAAACGCCGGCACCTATGTGTTCGAGCCCACGGTGCTTGACCACATTGCTGCAGGCCGACGGGTTTCGGTAGAGCGAGAAGTATTCCCCGCTATGGCCCAAGCGGGGTCTTTGTTCGCTTGGGAATCCGACGACTACTGGGTAGACACCGGCACCCCAGAGACCTACCTACAAGCGCAATTAGATTTTTTAGACGGCCAACGCGGCCCCGCCCACTGCGGTCTCGACCAGACCGCGGTAATCAAAGGCACGGTCGAACGCTCAGAAATCGGGGCAAACTGCATGGTAGAAACCGGTGCGGTAGTGCGCAACTCGGTACTGCTGGCTGGCGCACACATAGCCGCCGGAGCCAGAGTAGAAGACGCCATTATCGGCTGGGGATCCACAGTCGGCGAAGGCGCCACGGTACGCAACCTGTCGGTGGTAGGCCATGAAGCCCACGTACCCGCAGAGACAGTGCTTGATGGCCTAACCTTGGCTAAATGACGAGAGAAAAAACAGCACTAGTCACCGGTGGCGCCGGGTTTATTGGCTCCACTCTAGTAGACCGACTTTTGGCCGAAGGACACCAAGTAATGGTGGTGGATGACTTTTCTTCTGGACGGCAAGCCAACCTTGAATCAGCAAGAGCCAACTACGGGAATCGTTTATCGGTAAAAGAACTTGACGTACGGCAGGCGGAAACCAGCGACCTTATCGCTGACCTCAAACCAGAAGTAGTGTTTCACTTAGCGGCCCAAGTTGATGTAAGGCACTCGGTATCTGACCCCATTTTTGATGCCGAGATAAACATTTTGGGCACTCTGCGCGTGTTAGAAGGAGCACGCCGAGGCGGAACCAACAAAGTGGTAGTAGCAGTGAGCGGCGGCACCCTCTATGGCGAACCCGACCCGACACATTTGCCGCTAGGGGAGGGGTTGCCCTCTGACCCGCGGTCACCTTACGGGGTATCCAAACTGGCCGCCGGGCATTACCTCACCGCCTACCGGCACCTGCACGGGGTGGACGGCACCGCCTTGGCCTTAGCTAACGTGTACGGGCCGCGCCAAGACCCTCACGGTGAAGCCGGTGTGGTCGCTATTTTTGCCGGTCGGTTACTGGCCGGTGAACCCTGCACAGTTTTTGGCAGCGGCGAACAAACCCGGGACTTTGTTTATGTCGGCGATGTGGTTGATGCTTTTATGCGGGCTGCTTTGGTGAACGAAGTGGACCTCTGCAACATCGGAACCGGCGTAGAAACCTCAGTAACCGAGCTTTACCAAGCAATGGCTACAGATATTGGCGGGCCCGCCGACCCGGTACTGGCCCCGGCCCGCTTGGGCGAACTCGACCGCTCAGCGTTAGATGCTTCATGGGCTGCCGATGCTCTCGGATGGAAAGCTGATACCTCACTAGCCGAAGGCGTAGCCCGCACCATGGACTGGTTTCGCGCCAACTAGCGAAAGAGGTC